>JAAZOP010000201.1 GCA_012797735.1 Myxococcales bacterium | reverse complement strand
TTCCGCCCCGCTCCCTTACCTCGCGCAGCGCGAGGTCGAACAGATCGAACGGCGTTCCGCCGCGGCTCGCCACGCGCGCCGCCAGTTCCCGGACGCGCGGCCACAGCGGGTCGCCGGCGGGGAACGGGGTGATCGGCGCGATCCGGCAGGCGATCTCGTACAACGCACCGACCTCGGGCCGCTGGAAACGCCACGGCAGTTCCCGCTGGTCGTGCCGGAAGACGCACCCCGAGTCGTAGTAGTGGAAACCGTCGAAGGTGTCCCGCACCAGGCCGTCGCGCTCGGCCGCGAAGCGGATCGCGGACTCGGTCAGGATCTGCAGCTTGGACGTCAGCGCGAAGCCGCCGGGGGAGATGCCCGCGAACCGCCGGAGATGCTGCAGGTTGACCTCGAGGTCCTCCACCGTCGTCCAGGGGGTGAACAGGATCAGGCCGTACCCGCCCCAGGCGCTGAAGCGGAAGGTGCCGGGGTGCTCCCGCTCGAGCCGGCGCAGCATCGCGTCCGCGCGCTCGATCTGCTCGACCGTCAGCCCCTTGTTCAGCCGCTCGTTCTCGGCGGGCGAGAAGTTCTCGAGCCCCATGTTGAACACGTTGATCGAGTGGCCCGCGCGGGCCAGGCGCGGCAACAGCGCCTCGATCCGTCCCGCCGCCCGCAGGAACTCATCGATCCGGCAGGCGAAGAAGAACCGGCTGGGCGGGAAGCGGCGCCGGAGGATCCCGGCGAAGAACCGGTCGAGCGCCGGGAACACCCGCGCCCCCCCCACCACGTAGGTGTCCTTCGCGATGCAGGTATCCGCCGTCCGCAGCGCCGCCGTGCACTGGCGGAGCGCCAGCTCCACCGGGTCGGTCTCGAAGACGTACCGCAGGTCCGCGGGACCCACGCAGAACGAGCAGCCGAAGCGGCGGACGCCCGGGGGCAGGTCGAGGTCGCCGAAGAAGCGGTTCGCGGCGAGCGGCCGCGCGTAGACGCAGTCCGGACCGGCGGTGACGTGCACCGGCGGTGGAGACGTTCCGCGACGCCGGTTCACCGCGACGCACTCGTACGACGGCCGCACCGCGTCCAGCAGGTAGCGCTTCCGCCCACGCGCCGGCCGCCGGGCCTCGAGGCCAAGCCACGCCGGCAGTCGATCGGCCGGCCAGGCGACCAGGTCCGCCGGCGGCCGGTCCGCGAGGTTCAGCACCGCCGCGCCCGGCGCGGCCCGCGCGACCGCCCGTTCCAGCGGCGCCGCGAGCTTCTCAGACAGCACCACGTGCGTCGGCCGGAACGCCCGGATCGCAACCGCCAGCCGCCGCGTCTCTGCCGCTCCCAACGCCACCACGTAACGCTCGCGCGAGTCCTTGTCCGCGGGCGCCCAGCAGCAAAGCCAGCGCGCGGCAACGCCGAGCCGCCGGGCCTGGCCGAGAAGGAACGGGTAGTTCGTCGAGCGGAACTGCGAGTACCTGTCCGGGAAGTAGAACTCGACGAGCAGGAGCCTGGCCAAGACCACCTCGCCGGCATGATCCCATCACGATCCGGGAGGGTCAAGGGCGGGTCGCGACGCACGGGCGGACGGACCAGGACATCGTCCCAGGGGAGAAGACCCTGGCTGGCGGTTCGAGAGGGTCCCGCGGCGAGCGGAGGCATGGAAGGCGACCCGGATGTGTCCCGGATGAGCGGGCTCCGGGTCCGCGCGCGTTGCGACGCCCGACGGCCGGTGCTAGCTTGCCCGGCCGGGAGGTTCGCCCGTGGCCGTCCGACCCGCGCTGCTCCAGGTCGAGATCAACACGACCTGCAACCTCCGCTGCGGCATCTGCCCGCACACCGCGACCGCGCGGACCCGGCCGGCCCGGAACCTGGCCCTCGACGACTACCGCGCGGCCGTCGAACGGTCGTTCCTGCCGCCCTACGTCACGATCTTCAGCGGCTTCGCCGAGACGCTGCTCCACCCGCAGCTCCACCGCCTGGTGGAATTCGAGAAGCGCCGCGGCGGCACGGTGATGGTCGCCACCAACGGCACACTGCTCGACCGGCGTCGCGCCGCCCGGCTGCTCGATGCCGGCGTCGACCAGTTCGTCGTCTCGCTCGATGCGGCCCGACCCGACGTCTACGAGGCGATCCGCACGGGCGCCTCGTTCGACGCCGTCCTCGGCCACGTGCTCCACCTGCGCGACGAGATCGCGCGGCGCCGCTCGACGGCGGCGATCGTCGTCAACTGCGTCGTGATGCGAAGCACCGCCCCGCGCCTGGAGGAGTTGCTCCGCTTCCTGCACCGGCACGGGCTCGCCGATCTGGCGCTGATCAAGGTCATGAAGCTCGCCGCGATGCGCAACCGCTTCCTCCGCGAGGAGTACCTCTCCTGGGCCGAATACGACGCCCTCCCTCTCGGACGGCTGGCGCGGCAGGCCCGCCGCCTCGGGATCCGCATGCTGCGTTCGGACGACGCGATCCTGCGGACGCGCGGCTGCCACTGCCCGGACCACGCCTTCTACCTGTCGGCCAATCTCGACCTGACCGTCTGCCCGTTCCTCAGCTTCCAGCCGCGCTGGGTATTCGGCAACCTGCGGCGCGAGACCATCGACGCGATCGAGCGCTCGCGCCGCTTCGTCTCGTTCCGGGCGCGCTTCGCCGCCGGCCGCTGGCCGGCCGTGTGCGAGGACTGCGCCTGCCTGTTCACCGAGGGCGCGTGAGGCGGTCGAGATGGAGAAGATCGCGATCTTCGGCAAGGGCGGCAGCGGCAAGTCGACGTTCGCCGCCAACCTCGCCGCCGCCTGCGCCCGCCGCGGACGCCGCGTGCTGCTCGTCGGTTGCGACCCGAAGCACGACACCACCGTGCTGCTCACCGACGGGCGCCCGATCGCCACGGTCGTCGAGCGGGATGCGGCCGGCGACGCGGGGCGCGAGGACCCCGAACGGCTGGTCGTGCGCGGCCGGCTCGGCGTCGATTGCATCGAGGCGGGCGGCCCGGAGCCCGGCACCGGCTGCGCCGGCCGCGGCGTCTCGCGGATGATCGAGGTCTTCGAGGAGACCCGGCTGCTCGAACGGCGGCGCTACGACGTCGTGCTGTTCGACGTGCTGGGCGACGTCGTCTGCGGCGGCTTCGCCGCGCCGCTCCGCCAGGGACTCGCCGACAAGGTCTGCATCCTCGTCTCCGAGGAGCTGCTGGCGCTCTACGCCGCCAACAACATCGCCCGCGCCGTCCGGACGTACGCCTCCAACGGCGTCGCCCTCGCCGGCCTCGTCGCCAACCTGCGCGACCCCGCCGCCGACCGCGCCGAGATCACACGCTTCGCCCGGCTGCTCGGCACCCGCGTGCTGGCCTTCGCCGGCCGCGACCCGCTGGTGCGCGCCGCCGAGCGCCGGCGCCGGACGGTCGTCGAACTCTTCCCGCGCTCCGCCTTCGCCCGCCGCGTCGCCGCCCTCGCCGACGATCTGCTCCGCTTCCGCCCCCGCGAGGCCGCCGTCCCGCGGCCGCTGTCCGACGAACGGTTCCATCGCCTGTTCCGCGTCGGCTTCGACGAACGCGCGCTCCCGGAGGCCGAGGCGGCCCCGGAGCCGCCGCCGCCCGAGCCCACGGTCCCGCAACGGACCGCCCCGTCCTCCCCGCCTTCCGCGGCGACCGGCACCGTTCCACGCTCCGGCGCCCTCCGCCTGCGCCGCGACCTCGCCTCCCGCACCTGGCGCATCGACCTGCCGGACGGCAGCCGGCGTTCGAACGCCGAGCAGTGGGGCGACCCGGACCGCTGGCGGCGGTTCTTCTGCGACTTCGAGACCTGCCGCAACGCGCGCAGCCGCCTGGAAACCGACACGCGCGCGGTCGAGATCTGGCACCAGGACCTCGAATGCTCCTTCGCCACCGCGAGCTTCTTCGGCGGGCACCCGTCGTT
>JAAZOP010000200.1 GCA_012797735.1 Myxococcales bacterium | reverse complement strand
GCACTTCGGCCGACACATGAACGGTCGCCGACCCTTCGACCGCGCTCGCGAGATCCTCCCGCAACTCCGTCGCGACATCGCCCTGTTCCCCACCATCCTGCTGGACCAGCTCGGTCCCTTGCCCCAACTCCTCGGCGATGTCCTGCCCATCACCGAGCACACCAGGGTGGTCCATGATGTCCCGGCTCATTACCGTGTTGACGGTTGCCGGATTGAGGCAACCGTCGAGGACTTGGTGGCGTGCGATGGAACCAAACGGCGGCCAAGGCCGAGCACCGCCGAGCGGCCGCGACCGACCGGTGGTCGCGGGGCGACAGCAGGCGACACGGACGGACGCGGGGAGTCGGAGAGCAACCGAGGCAGCGGCATCGACCGACCACACGCCACCGGCAGATACCTCGGGCTTCGGGCGGGCTTGCCTCAAGGCGGCAACGGCGTCCAACTCCCGCCGGGTCCGCCGAACGCTCCGATGTCGTTCCGGGTACCGTCGAGGTCGACATCCTCCGCGCCGGGCGCTCCGGCGTCGATGCAAGCGGAACCGGGCGTCAGTCGGTAGTCATCGGCGGCTCGATCGACGAACTGCGGATCCGCCGTGATGTTGCCGTCACCCACCGGAGCGGAACCGGCGTAGACCGGTACCGCGCCACCCCACGCGGCGTTGAAGTCGATAATCGCCCACCCCCCGACCACGGCTTCGTTCACGACCCGGGGCCCCGAGTCGCCGGAGAGGATGTTGCTCCGCAGGTCGGCATTGGACGCCGAGACATCGGCCACGCCGTCCTCTGCCGAGTTGTCGACGAAGGTGTTGTTGAGAACGCGGGGCGCGCCGAACCCGAGCCGGACGGCTCCGCATCCTGCTACGCCATAGGTCGGATCGGGCAACGACGAATTGCGGACGAACAGGTTGTTGCGGATCGTGACGTACGCCGGGGACAGATCGATGGCCGCAGCGGCGTCGCAGCACGAGGTGCCTCCCGCATCGATATTGGCCGTCGCGTTGTCGATGAACACGTTTTGTGCGATCTCCGACAAGTACCAGCCACCCGAACCCGCCACAGCACCCCCGTCCACTCCCCCCACATTCTGCTCGAACCGGTTTCCGGCAATCCTCCCTCCCAGGTAGCCCCAGATCGCGCTCCCGGACGACCGGGCCACGTTGTGCGTGAAACGACTTCCAGTCACCAAGGTGTCGGTCGTGGGCGCCAGGAACGCCACGGCTCCCCCGGATGAGGCGCGGTTGTCGAAGAAGCGGCAGCCGTCGATTCGGACGATTGCTGATGCCGGCGGCCCTTCGGCAGCAATGGCCCCACCCTCAGCGCCTGCCGCGTTTCTCTCGAAAGAGGAGTCCAGTACTTCCAGATCATCGGCGTAGACGCGAACCGCGCCGCCGTCATCGTCCGACGTGCATGCCGACCAATCCGTGTCAACCAGGGTGAGCGACCGAACTTCTGCGTCGAGGCAGCCGCCGGTCATCATCACGCCCTCGGTGAACGACAACCGCCGCAGCGTCAGGTCTCCCGCACCTCGGGCTTCGAGCACACGGCCTACGCGTCCGCCGTCGAGACGCGGCCGAGTCACCGCGTCCGGGTCGCCCTCGATCACCAGCATCTCCCCTTCCGCGAGTTCGAGGAGCGTGCCGCCCCGATAGGCCGTCTCTGCCTCTCCGGCTAGGAGGACCAAGCGCTCGCACGAACCGCGCGCGTCCACTGCCGCCTGAATGCCGCCCCATGGGTGTTCGCGAGTTCCGTCGTCGAGCGGGGAAGAATCGCGCGGCGCCACCCACACGGGACACGCGGCAGCAGCGTCCTCGCCCAACGCACCATCGTCAATCGCACTCTCGCCGACGTCTCCGCCATCACCAAACTCGGGCGAATCCCCGTCCTCTGCGGCTGACGAATCGACAGTGTCGCTTCCGGCGTCGCCCAAGAGCGACAATCCCCCTTCGCATCCCATGCCTGCGAGGACCGCTAGGCTGACTGCGACCATTCCGCCGCGGGGAGTCCGCGCGATGCTCATGTTCGCACCCCGGACATCTTACCTCGACGGCACAAACCGCCGGAAGACCAGGACGCGATGGTCCCCGGGCCAGTCGCCGTTCAGCACCACCACGGCGAAGCCCTCGTCATCCGCGGCCACCACCAGTGGAACGTCGCTCCGCAGACCATATCCTGCATCGAGCAGTGTGTGGGGGCCAGAGCGTACATTGCCCGCGGTATCAGTGTTGACGAGTTCGACCGTGCACGGAGAAACGCCGTCGTCCGTGCACCGCGAATAGACAACCGCTGTTCCCGCCATACCGGTCGCCGTGGCTAGGCCGTGGCGACTCCGTGTGACATCGGCGACAACCCGTCGAGGTGGTAGGACCAAGTTTGCCGCGAAGTCGGTCTTGGCCACCCATAGGTCACCGAGGTCCAGAGGTAGGGGCGGAGTTGCGTCGGCGTAGAGGGTCAGCCACCAGAACAACAGTCCGTCCGCGACCGCCACCACGGGATCGTTGCCGTACAGCGTGACACTGGGGTCCGTGCCAGAATCAGGGTCGCCGGGGATGATCCCGCTCCAACCGATCAGGCGAAGCGTGGAGTCGAATGCCGCAACGCGACGGACGTTGGTGGCGACAAAACCGTCAGGAGTCGCGAGGACCTGGGTCAGAAAGTCCGCACCGTCGATGGTCGGGCCCCACGTCCCGTGATCCACGGCGCGTGCGCCGTCGTCCGTGATCGTTGTCAAGTTCCAACTCTGACATCCGATGAGGTACTGGCCGCGTGCGGCAGCGACATCCAGGAGTTGAGGCCAGGATCCGTCAGGCGCCGGCGACGCCAATTCGATCGGGGCGTCGATCGGTCCCGACGCGGAGTCGATCCGGTACAGGAGGAGGCGACCCGAGTGTGACTCGTACACGAGGACTCCAACCTCATCCCCGAGCCGTACCGCGGCGAGAGTGGCACTACCCCAGGCTACGGGAACGTCCCACGGACCACCCGCGGCCGTTCCGTTCTTGGCCACCAACCGGACGCGTACCACCGGATAGGGAAGTTCGGCGGCGTATGCGAGCACGTAGTTGGTACCTCCCCACACCAGTTGCAGCCATCGTGCATCCGCCACCATGCCGAGGCCTTCCTCCGTGGCGACGACCTCGACGGCCGGCCCCTCGGGTTCCACCGGAGGAACGTCGGGGTCAGGTTCCGGATACTCGAACGAGCCATCACCAAGGCGGCAGAGCCAGTCGCAACCATCCCCGTTGAGGCGGTTCGCGTCGTCGCACTCCTCGCCCGGGTCGAGATATCCGTCACCGCACACCGGCGGAAACGGGTCGCCGTCCGCCCGGATGTCGGCCTCGGTTTCGTCGGCCCCGGCATCCTCGGCGTCCGGAGCATCAAGCCCCTCCATCCGGCCCTCGTCTTCATCTGCGGGGTCGCCCCCGTCGGTGCCGCCCGTGGAACTCGGACACCCCGCCAGACCGAAGACCGCGATCAACTGGATGAGCCGCTGCATGACGCAACCTCCGGATTGCGCGGCCGCCCGACGCTCAGTAACAACCGCCGCAGTTCTGTACGGTCTCACAGTACTGCCAGGCAATCCCATGGCCCGTGGCACCGCAGTCACAGAGGTCGCCGGTGCCGGCCCCGCCGTCGACGATGTCGCAGCCCGCCTCGCCGTACCCCTCGTCGTAGTCGCCACCGCCCCCGGTGATCGCGTCGTCGTCGTTTCCACCGTACACGTAGTCCCGTCCGTCGCCCCCGTAGAGAGTGTCATCCCCTGCCCAGCCGTAGATGTGATCGGTCTCACCGCTCCCGTAAAGAGTGTCATTGGCGGGGCTTCCGTACACGTAGTCCGCTCCGCCCCGCCCATCCGCGCGGCCGGCATTCGTGTCGGTGATGCAGTCCGTGGCCGAGGGATTCGACCGATCGCAGAGGTAGATGGTGTCGTCGCCAAGGTCGCCCCAGAAGAGGTAGGTCGAGTTCACGGGCAACTCCCCCTTGATCGTCCAAACGTCCCCACCCGGGTAGGTCGTTCCGCAGGACTCTGGGCTGCTCGGACGGGCCATGCGAAGGGTGTCGTTGCCGCCGCTCGCGGCGTCGGCCCCGTCGGCCCGCACGCGGTAGTCCCCCGAGGTCATGTTCGTCGGCGTCACGTCGACGAACGAGCCGCCCGTAGTGAACCGGCACACGCCGACGCCGGCCGGATTGCTGTTCTTGTACAACGTCCCGAAGACGATCAGGTCGCTACCTGTCGGGCAGTTGATCTCGCAGTAGGTGGCATCGCACGTGCCCAGCGTGCAAGCCGCCCTTGCTTTCTCAGGCAGAATGCAAACCAGAAGCGCCAGCACCAGCCAACCCACCCGGACTGCCTGTCGAGTCACGTCTACCTTCATCTTGGTCTCCCCTCCACCGCAGAGTCCCTTGGGATCTGCGGGGTCCGGACATTCTCACGGCGTTCGCAGCCGCCCATGGATGAGAAGACTAGTGCGCGCAGGGGCACGGGACCGGAAGGCTCGGATGGTCGAACACCTGCCGCCCGCAGCGGCGGGTGGAGTTCGGCGAAGGCCAAGCCGAAGGGATCTCGGCTTTGCGAAACGGAGGCGTCCCGCGCACCGTCGGATGGGGCAAGCATGTCGGCGAATCTCCCCCAACCCGCGTCCGGTCACCCGACGCGAGCGATGCGAAAAGACCAATCTGACCGCCGCGTTCCCGCGGGACGATTCCGCAAGTCCGGAAACGGCCGAGAGTCGTTCTTCGGCACCCACAACCGGAGTTTCTCACCGAGATTGGGAGGCGTCAAGGGCCAGCCATCTCAAGGTGGGTCACCGTCCGAACGGTCATGGTTCCGACCGCTTCCAACCCCGGCCCGACCCGGTCGACGCGGGCGTTCAGTGCCCGCCGGCCGTCGCGCCGCCGCCGAGCAGCGCTTCGACCCGCGCCCGCCGCCGATCCAACCCGCTCGCCGCGTGCAGCGTCCACGGCGCGCTGGTCGTCACCCCCGTCGCGCCGACCACCAGTTCGAGCCGGAACCAGCGGTGGACGAGCGCCCGCTCCATCTCCACGCTCCGCCGCGCGCTTTCCCGCAAGGCGTCCCGCGTCGCGTCGCGCTCCGCCGCCGGGAGGTCGCTCCGCTCCAGTTCCGCCAGCAGCCGGCGGTTCTCCGCGCGCGCGGCCTCCAGCGCCTCGAGGTCTCCGTCCAGGCCGCGCGCCAGCGCCAGCACCGTCGCCGGACGCTCGTCCGCCACCCCCGCCACCCGCGCCTCCCACGCGACGCGCGCCCGCTCGATCGATGCCTCCGGCGCCGCCGCGCCGGCCTCCCACGCCAGCGGCTCGCTCGTCGCCGGCGCCGTCGAGGGTCCCAGGACGTGGAGGGCGCCGGGGACGAGCGGCGTCTCGCCGCCGAGGCCGTCCGCCAGCAGCGGCGGTGACGTCTCGGCGGCGTCGGGCGCCAGGAACAGCAGCCCGCGACCTCCGGCCGCGACCCGCGCCACGAACCGCCCGGCGAGCGGCTCCACGGTGCCGAGCGGCGTGAACAGCCGCAACGGCTCCCCGTCCGCCGGTGCCGCGGATGCCGTGAGTCCACCCTGCGGCAGGCCCAGGTCGGTGGGACGTTGCAGGCCGAGAAGCAGTTTCGAGTCCGGCCAGAGGCGCAGCCGCCCGCCGCCGGTCAGGGTCAGTTCGGCCGCCTCGCCGGGCGGCGTCTCGAGCAGGTCGTGCGCGTACAGCGGCGTTCCGGGGCCGAGTCCTCCCTCCGGCGCCGCCGGGGCGTCCGGCCGGCGCGCCAGGCGGCAGCGGGTGCAGGCGTCGAGCGTTCCCGCGCGAGGCGGGACGGCGGCGCCCTGGACGACGAGGTGCGGGACGTCGGCCGGGACGCCGGTTGCGACGCCGGCCGCGGTTCCGTCCGCTCCCGGGGAAGACGCGACCGACGGGGACGCATCGGCCGCCGGCGCGACCTCGGCCGCCGGCGGTTCACGGCGGTCGTCCCGCCGGCCTCGGCAGCCGGTCCAGGAGGTGGTCGCGGCGAATGT
>JAAZOP010000199.1 GCA_012797735.1 Myxococcales bacterium | reverse complement strand
CTGGGGCGCCGGGGCCGGGCGCGGCGCGCCGCAACCGCCGCCGCCGCCGCTCCCCTGCTGCGGGTCCATCGAGGCCGGGATGGTGACGGTCGTGCGCCCCAGCAGCTCGTCGATCCACTTGCCGAACCAGCTCGGCGGCGAGGCGCCGACCTGGAGTCGTCCGTTGAGGAACAGCGACGGCGTTCCGCGCGCGCCGTACTCGCGCGCCGCGGCCTTGTCGGCCTCGAGCTGCCGGCGGACCTCCGCGCCGTCCATGTCGGCATGCAGGCGGTCGAGGTCGAGACCGGCGACGCGGCCGGCCACCTCGTCGATTTTCGCCCGGCACGCCTCGGGCGTCTCGTAGCAGGCGCGCTGCAGCTCGGGCTGGTTCTCGAAGAACAACGCGTGCAGCTCCTCGAACTTGCCCTGCTTGGCGGCCGCGAGCGACGCGAGCGACAGGGACGTCGCCTGCTCGTGGACGATGTGGTGCCGGAAGGCGATGCGCAGGTCGTTGCCGAACGCCTGCTGGAGGATCTTCAACGTCTCCTGGACCCGCTTGCAGAACGGGCAGAGGTACTCGCAGAACACCACCATCGTGACCTTGGCGCCGGCCGGACCGCGCGTCGGCGTCCACGGTTCCAGCTGGACGTCCTTGGCCTCCGAGGCGGGCGGCAGCGGCGGCGGCTCGCGCGCCCGTGCGGGGCGCGGCGGGACCGCGCCGTCCCCCGCCGGCCCCGGCAGGAAGACCGCGCGCTCCGCCCCGCGTTCGACGATCCGGTCGTAGACCTGCGCCCGCGGAACCCCCGTCTCCATCATCTTCCGCGCCTCGGCCAGCGCCTGCTCGACCCGACCCTTGAACTGCTCCAGCGTCAGGGTGCCGCTGAACTTCCGGCCGTTGAGCACGAACGTCGGCGTGCTGGAGATCGCGAAGCGGCGGGCCAGCTCGACGTCGGCCTGCACCACGCCGGCGGTGGCGTGGTTGTCGAGCGCCTTGCGGAAGACGTCCATGTCGAGGCCCAGGCGCTGGGCGGTCGCCTCGAGCTGCGGGCGGTCGAGCGGGTGCGGGCGGGCCGGGTCGCGGTTCGGCGATTCGTAGTACTCGCGCATCGCCGCGAACAGCGCATCGTGCATCTCCCAGAACTTGCCCTGCTGCGCGGCGGCCATCGCCGCCTCGTGCGCGAGCTGCGCCTTGTCGTGGCCCGGGAGGACGTTGTTCTTGAACACCAGGCGCAGGTCGTCCGGGTAGGCCCGGGCGAGCTCGTCCAAGGTCGCGGCGACCCGGGCGCAGTGCGGGCACTGGAAGTCGGTGAACAGGAACAGGGTCGCCAGCGGTTCGGCGGCGCCCCGCTTCGGCGAGTCGCCGATCGGGATGCGGTAGAGGGCGTTGGGGTCCTCCTGCGGCTGTCCGCCGAAAGGCCGGCCGGTGATGCCGGCGGCCCCGCGCCCGGTGGTCGGCCGCCGCGTCACCACCTGGCGGGCGAGCATCTCGCAGCGCGCCCGCGGCGCGAGCAGCGCCTGCCGGGTCTCGGCCAGCGCCTGCTCGACAACCTGGCCCAACCGCGCCTCGACCTCCGCGGCCTGCACCAGGGTGCCGTTGACCCAGAACACGGGCAGCGGCCCGGTGATCCCCAGCTCGACCGCCAGCCCCTGGCCGGCATCGACCTGCTGGAGCACGTCGCGGGAGTTCTGCTGCGAGCGGTAGGCGTTCAGGTCGAGGCCGACGCGTTGCGCGAACGACTCCAGGTCCTGCGGCGTGAACTTGCCGTTCGTCGCCCAGACCTGTTCCACGAACGGCCAGAACTTGTCCTGCCGGGCGGCGGCGAGCGACGCCTGCGCCGCCTGCCGCCAGAGCCGCTGCGGGGCCGGCTCGCCCGGCTTGACCACCGGCGGCTGGCCCTCGGCATGGATGAAGTACAGCGCCACGTCGTCGCCGAAGCGCGCGAGCACCTCATCCACCGCCCGCGCGGCCTTCGCGCAGTCCGGACACTCGAGGTTGGCGAACTCGACGATCGCCACCAGCGGGTCGGCCGAGCCCTTGCGCGGGGCGTCGCCGATCGGCAACCCGCCCTTGCGGAACTCGTCGGTGCACGCCGTCGGGACCCCCGTCGTGGCGTTGACCGGCTCCCCGGCCGCCCCCTCGCCGCGTCCCCGCGTCCGCGGCGTCGGATCGCTGCGGCAGGCGATCGCGACGACGATCGCCGCCAGCACCAGCACGCCCAGACGCCGCCAGCTCTGCCTGTCGCATCCCACCCGCATGGCTCCACTCCTTCCGTCGGACGGCCCGGCGGCGCCGGGCCGGTCGTCGCATCGCCGTCGTTTCGCGTCAGCCGCCGCAACCGCCGCCGCCGCCCTGTTGCTGCGGGTCCATCGAGGCGGGGATCGTCGTCGTCTGGTTGCCCAGCAGCTCGTCGATCCACTTGCCGAAGTGGCTCGGCGGCCGCGCCCCCGACATGTACCGGCCGTTGAGGAACGTGCTCGGCGTGCCGCTCGCCCCGACGCGCGCCCCCTCCGCCTTGTCCGCCTCGAGCTGCGCCCGGACGTCGGGCGAATCGAGGTCCGCGCGGAAGCGGGCCATGTCGAGTCCCGCCTGTTGCGCCAGCTCCTCGATCTTGGACCGTCCCTGCGACAGCTCGCCGCGGTGCTGGAACATCAGGTCGTGCAGCGCCTTGAACTTGCCCTGCCGGGCCGCCGCCAGCGCCGCCAGCGCCGGCAGCTCGGCCCGCTCCCCGTGGATGATCAGGTTACGGTAGACGATCCGCACCTTGTCGCCGAACTTCTCCCGGATCAGCCGCAGCGTCGGCTGCACCCGCTCGCAGAACGGACAGAGGTACTCGCAGAACGACACGATCGTCACGGGCGCGTCGGCCGGGCCTTCCGAGGGGTTCCAGGGCTCGATCTTGACGTCCTTCGCCGCGGAGGCCGACGGCAACGGCGGCGGGGGCGGCGGCGGCCCCTGCGGCGCCGGCGGTCCCCCGGCGGCCGACGGCGACTGGTCGACGACCGGTTTCCCCTCCAGCGCCCGCTGCACCATGTCCGGCAATTGCGACGGATTCGGACCGACCACCATCTGGCCGTTGATCACCAGCGTCGGCGTGCCGGTCACCCCGAGCGACCGACCGATCGATTGGGCGAGCTCGACCTCCGACCGGTAGGCGCGTTCGTCGAGCGCCTTGCGGAAGCGGTCGAGGTCAAGACCCAGTTGCCGGGCGTAGTTTTCCAGGTCGGCGCGCTCCTGGCGGTCCATCTTGTCGAACAGCAGGTCGTGGTACTCCCAGAACTTGCCCTGCGCGCCGGCCGCCAGGGCCGCCTCGGCGGCCACGTCCGCGCCGGGGTGCATGTCGAGCGGGAAGGCGCGGTAGACGAGCTGCACCTTGTCGCCGAACTGCTGGGCCAGTCGCTCGAAGGCGGGCGCGATCCGCTTGCAGAAGCCGCACTTGAAGTCCGAGAAGAGCACCACCTTGACCGGCGCGCCGTCCGGCCCCTTGCGCGGCGGGTTTCCGTCGCGCACCGCCTTCTGGAACTTGTCGGCATCGACCTTGACCACCGGAATCGGGCCGGCGGACCTGGGTCCGCCTTTCTTGCCGCCCGGACCGGCGATCACGCGACCGAAGACGAAGCCCGCCGCCAGCGCGATCAGCACCGCAATGATCGCCCCGCTGAGCGGCACGGCCTTGGGTTCGTACTTCCCGGCACCCTGCGCCATTCCTCGTTGCTCCCTTCCCCGGGGTTTCTCCCCGCCACCACGAGCCAGCGCTATCTAGTCTCTCCACCCAGACGCGTCAAGCGGCCCGGGCGCGGGTTCCAGGCCGCTCAACCCGCGAAGCTCACGCGCTATTCCGCCGCGCGCCCCTCCCCCGGCGGCGCCAGCCGCGCGGCCACCGCCTCGGGATCCGGTTCGCACCACTCCACCCCGCGCTCCCCCCGCAGCCAGGTGACCTGGCGCTTGGCGTAACGCGCCGTATCGATGGCGATCGCCTCCGCCAACCCTTGGACCGGCCGCCGCCCCAGCACGGCGGCCACCGGCTCCCGGTAGCCGAACGCCTGCAGCGGACGCAGTTCCGGCGGGTATCCCGCCGCCAGGATGCCCCGGACCTCCTCCAGCAGTCCCGCCGCCAGCATCGCCTCCGCCCGGCGGAGGATGCGCGCGCGAAGCTCCTCCCGGTCCACGCGCAGCGCCACCAGCCGGTGCGGATAGCGCGGCTCGGCGAAGCGATGCGCCGCCTGGATCTCGGAGATCGGCCGGCCGGCCGCGGCCACCTCCAGCGCGCGGATGATGCGGAACCGGTCGGCCGGGTGGATGCGCGCTGCGGCGGCGGGGTCGATCTCCGCCAGCCGAGCGTGCAGGGCGGGGTTGCCGGCCCGTTCCGCCTCCGCCTCCAACTCGCGCCGTCGCTCCGGGTCCGGCGGCGGCAGGTCGGCCAGGCCGAACAGCAGGACGCGCAGGTACAGCCCCGTCCCGCCGACCACCAGCACGCGCCGCCCGCGGGCGGCGATGCCGGCGATCGCGGCGTCGGCCGCCTCGCAGAAGCGGACGGCGTCGAACGGCTCGTCGGGATCGGCCAGGTCGAGCGCGTGGTGCGGGACGCGGGCGCGCTCCGCCGCCGTCGGCTTGGCGGTGCCGATGTCGAGGCGCCGGTAGACCTGCATCGAGTCGGCCGACACGATCTCGGCGCCCCACCGCTCGGCCAGTTCCAGGGCGATGCGGGTCTTCCCGGAGGCGGTCGGCCCGGTGAGGACGGCGAGCGGGATCGGGTGGGCGGGTCGAGCCGGCACGGCCGGCATCCTGCGGCGCCCCGCGCGCGCCGTCAACCGGCCGGCCGCCTTCCGCCTCGCGACGCCGATCGCGCCGGGAACTCGGCTCGCCGCCCCAGGGCCTACGGCGACCGGACCTCCCACACCGCCGTGCCGAGGATGTAGCCGCGGCCGGTGGTCGGGTCGACGACGCCGGGACCCCAGCCGAACGCCCGGGACTCCTCGCAGGCCGTCGTCCGCGTCCAGGTCACGGAGTCGCCCGCGAACGTCGCCGCGAACACCTCGACGCCGTACGGCTCGGGCGAGACGACGACGTAGCCCGATGGCAAGTCCAGCCCCGCCCAGGCCGCCGCCGTCACGGCCGGCAGCGGACCCGCGAACGACAGCCGCGTCACCGACCCGCTCGCCAGGGCGATGCGGTACCCGTCGGCGAGGTTCTCGGTCGCGTACGGATCGCCCGGCGCGGGGTGGCGCGTCCCGGACAGCACGTACAGATCGCCGCCCTCGAGGCGCAGCAGCGGCGACGAACGCGCGACCGGGAGCGTCGCCACGGCGCGCCAGGTCATCGTCGCCAGGTCGAGCGCGGCGACGCCGGCGCCGTCGAGCGTCAGGGGAGCAGTTCCATGTGGTCGCCGAGGCCGCCGTCGCCGGGACGACGCATTGCGTAGCCCAGCAGCATCGAACGGCCGGCGGCGGCGTCGTAGCTCGCCGCCACGACGTTGACCGGCGGCGGGTCGCCCGTCACCACCAGCGACACCGGCGCCTCGCGACCGGGTTCGAGCGACAGGCCGGCGAGGCGGTCGGTCGAAGGACCGAGGTACTCGGGGATCATCACCAGCGTGTCGTGTGCCTCATCGACCACGCTCTTCCCCGGCCGGGCGCCGCCATGGACTTGCGAGAAGACCAGCGTCGCGGTCCGTTCGCAGGTCGCGGGAGCGTCGGCGCCGGCACCGGCGTCGGCATCGGCATCGGCATCGGCGCCGATCCGGTCGGGGTGGGCATCGCCGGCGTCGCCGGCGGGCGTCGAGTCGTCGCCGCAGCCGGCGGCGGCGAGCAGGACGACGAGGTCTCGCCGGCCAACCGAGCTCGGGCGGCGATGTCGGGGATCGCGGCGTCCGGCGCCTCGCGGAAGCGGACGGCGTCGAACGGCTCGTCGGGGTCGCCCGGGTCGAGCGGGTGGTGCGGAAACCGGACACGCTGGGCCGCCGTCGGCTTGGCGGCGCCGCTGTCGAGGTGCCGGTAGACGTGCGTCGAGTCGACCGACACGATCTCGACGGCCCACCGTTCGGCCAGCTCGAGAGCGACGCGGATCTTCCCGGAGGCGATCGCTCCGGTGAGGACGGCGAGCGGGATCGGGCGGGCGCGTCGAGCCGGCGCGGGCGGCATCCTGCGGTGCCGCGCGCGCCGTCAACCGGCGGGCGGGAATGCGGCCGACGCGGTGGACGAACGCGGGCGCCCCGCTCGCGCGGCGGTACCCGCATCGCCGTCGCCGGCTGTCCGGCCGGCTTCTCCCGCGCGCCTTCGCGGGGGTCAGCCGGTGCGGCGCTGATGGAGGATCGGTGCCTCGCGTCCCGTCACCACCGGGCAGCCCGACCCCACGCCCATGCTCCCTCGGTGGTCCCTCCGCGTTCACGGCGCGGGCAGGTCGCAGTCCCAGAGCCGGTAGATCCGGTACAGGTAGTCGATCTCCTGGATCAGCAGCACTCCGTACGTCCCGTCGTGCCGGTCGTAGACCTGGGGATTCCATTCGAACCCCGGCCAGTCGGTCACCCGGATCTCCGTCCGCGTCGGCAGGTGGAGCGCGTAGATGTCCTGCTCGTTGTCGAGGCTCCGCGTCACGTCGGTGCCGTCGCGCTGGTCCTCGTACGCCACCCAGTCTCCGCAGGCGTCCATCCACGGCCCCTGCATCGAGTCCCCCGCCACGACCAGCGGCACCACCTCGCCCGTCGCCCGGTGATAGCCGTACACGTCGGTGTAGCAGGGATTCATGTAGATGCATTCCGGATGCGACCTCTGGTCGAGCCAGACGATCCAGTCCGGCGTGATCGAAGGCCAGAACTGCTCGGCAACGAAGGCTGCCACATGTGCGCCCGCACCGAGCTGCAAGTCCAGCATGTAGACGTTGTTGGCCCCGTGCGTCCCCTCGTAGTACGGAACCGTGAACGCCGCCGTGCTGCCGTCATTGTCCACCATGATGGTTCCATGGCGATCGAGAATGCGTTCTTCGCCCGTCTCGATGTTGTAGGCGTAGGCCCACCAGTTGTAGGCGTTCTCCTGCCGGATGTCACGCCAGGTGACCCACGGGTAGTGCAGGGTGGGGAAGTCCATGCTGCCCTGGCGGCCTTCCAGTCGCTCCGACCGCGTTTCCACGAGCACTCGCGGTTCACCCTCCCGGATATCGATCAACCGAAGTTGCCAGACGGATCGTCGGGTACCCTCCTCGGTTCCGACCAGAACATATGCTACCCGCTCACCCTCGATGGAGGATCCTCCGACGGAGGTATCTGCCAGTCCCGGGACGCGCGCATCGTCCATCCTGCGGATGCAGCGCGTGCGACGATCGAACAGCCACAGCGGTTCCGGTGGATCCTCTGCACCGCGAAAGCCGACGAACTCTCCATCCCCGCTGAAGTCCATCAGGTACGGCTCCACCTCCTCCACCGACAACCGCCGGCAGGTGACGCCGGGGGAGGCGCCGGCACGCTCCTCCAGGGGTACGCGGATGCCGTCGCACGACCCGGATGCGTCCTCCGCCTCACGGCCGTCCTCGCGCGTCGCCCCATCCTCCCCCTCGACGTCCGCGCCGGCGTCCACCACCACGCAGCGGCAGATTCCTCCCGTGCAGCTCCCGTACTCCCGGCCCATCCCCAGGCACGTCGCACGGCACGAGTCGTACGTGCACGGCGCATCAGGAGCATCCTCCGGCGAAGGCGGCGACGAACAGCCCGCCCACCCGAGGCCCACCAGCACGCCGCAGAGCTTCACCCAGCCATCCATCCGCCACCTACCTCGCTCCGTTCCCCTGCCGCCTCGCCACTTCCACCTCCGCCGGACTCCACGCCACAGAGTACCACGGCCCCTCCGCCGTGCCCCGCGCCCATCGCTCCAGCTCGTGCGAGCCCATCACCGTCCAGCCGATCCCCTCCTCGTTCCCCACGATCGGCCGCTCGCCCCAGACCGTCGTCGCGAACAGATACCCCCCTTCCGCGCGCATTTCTCGAAGAAGTCCCGTCCAGACGCTCCCCGCCACCACCGGCGTTCCGCCGCCCCGGAAGTCCAGCACGTGCACCTGTCCCAGTACGTTCACGTACAAGAGGCCGTCGTCGTAGGCGCCCACGTCCCGGCCGAACGCTCCGCACGGCGAGAAGGCGTCCCACAACCCGTCCAGCTCCTCCGTCCCGCGCGGGCAGCTCCCACCGGACACCACGGCGATGCCGCCGTCCCATGCCGGCACCAGGCGCCACTCCGACACGGCCGGCCGCGCCGGGTCCCCCAGGTCCACCAACAACACCGACCGCAGGCCGAGCACGATCGCCCGCCGCTCCCCCACCGGGAAGACGCGGCGCGCCTTCCCGCACGTCCGCAACGACGACACCGTGCGCCCGTCCGCCCGCCGCAGAACCGTGAGACCCCTTCCGTCCGCCGCCAGCAGGTGCGCGCCCACCACCGCGATGTCGTGCGCCGCGCGGGGCAGCGCCAGCGTGCGCAGGAAGGTGAGCGTTCCGCTCTCCTCCACGCGGTACGCCTGCACCCACGACCCGCGCAGCGCGTAGATCGCGTCGCCCGCAGCCACGACGGTCCGCACGCCGGGCATGCGGTGTCGCGCGAGAACCTCCGCCGGCTGCACCGGGGCGCGGCAGGCGAGCGTCGCGCCGTCGCAGAGCATCCGCCCGTGGTCGGGGAATCCGCCGCTCCCCGTGCCGCACCGGATGCCGGCCAGCGGGTCGGCCGAGCCGTCGCCGTCGCAGTCCGTCGCGACGCCGCCCGCCGCCACCTCCGCCGCCGTCCACCACAACCCGTCCCGCAGCGTCCACGCCGTTCGGGCGGCGTCCGGACCGTTCGGGTCGGCGACCACCGTCACCTCTCCCGCCAGCGTATCGGCCACCAGCGCCTCCCGGCCCGTCACCACCGGGCAGCCCGACCCCACGCATTCACCGGCCAATCGCGTCCACGTCGCGGTCGCCGGGTCCAGCGCCCACAGGTCGCTCCGGCCGATGCCCGCCTCCGAAACGCCGCCGAAGACGAGGATCCGGCGCGCGGCGTCGTCGTACGTCACCGCGGGGGTTTCCCGTGCCGCCGGAATCCCGCCCGACGGGACGAGCCGTTCCGACGCGCCCGTATCGACGTCCACCTTCCAGACGTCCGCCGTGGCCCCGGACGCCGTCCGGCCGCCGATCAGCCACAGCGTCCGGTCGATCTGCACCGAGGCGGCGCGGGTCAGCCCTCCTTCCGCACCGGCCAGTCGTCCGACGTACCGCCAACCCCGGCCGGCGGTGGACCACCACGTCGGCAGGTCGCTGGTCGGGCTTTCCGAGCCGTACGCCCAGATGTCGTCGAGGAGCCCGTTCGGTCCTTCGCCGCCGACGAGCAGGAGCGCCCCCGGCGTCTCGACCGCCACCGATCCGGAGGCGCCGGCGGCGGGGACGTCGAGGGTCGGGCACAGGTTGTCGCACGCTCGGCCCGCCACCACGCCGAAGCCGGTGCAGCGCAGCGTCGCGCCCACCCGGGCGGAGGGCCACGGATCTCCGGCGGGGATGCGGGCGAGTTGGAACCAGGTGTTCTCTCCGCGCATCGAACCCGCGGGGCCGTTCGACCCGCCGCCATCGTCGAGAGCGGCCGACTCGGCCGCCACGACCTGCCCGCCCGCGTCCGCCGTCACGCGGACGGCTCCCCACATCTGGTCCACGGGCGCGTTCGACGCATCGAGCCCGCCGAAGAGCCAGTACCGCGAGGGCATCCCCTTCGCGTCGAACGACATCGTGAGGCTCGGCGACACCACGTCGAACAGCTCGTTCCCGGCGATCCGGGTGCCGACCATGTTGGCGAACGCCTGGCGTTCCGGGCTCCAGCTCGCGACCAGCAGTCCGCCGACGCGCGGTCCACGCTCGTCGAAGAACATCCAGTCCGGCCACGGGCACGGCGAGGTCACGCGGCAGAGGAAGCTCCAGACGATGTCGGCGAACCACTGGAAGGGCGAGGCGTGCCGTCCTTCGAGGCCGAACACGGGGCCCTGGGGCAGCAGCACCTCGCCGACGTCCTCCGGGATGCGCGCCAGCTCGGCGCCCCCTTCCACGGGTTCGATGTCGACCCGGCCCACCGAGACCAGGTTGGTGTAGGTGTTGCGGAACTGAGGCTCAACGGGGGGATTCCAGTTTGCGTCAGGCATCGTCTTGAACCACATCCCGATGTAGGTCGAAGCGTAGGAAGTCAGGCAGCTGCCGAAGTCGCTGAGCCAGAGCCAGTCCTGGGTCTTGCGGCGGCTGGTTCCCGGCTCGCGGTAGTACGCGGCGTAGTTGCCGGTCACCTCGTAGCGGTCGCCGGAGCGGCCGCGATCGACGGTGGCGTCCTCCTGGTAGAGCGTCTTGAAGTCGTAGGAAGGCGTCGCCTCCGTGGGGATTCCGCCGTCCCCGTGGAGGATCGGCTTCCAGGTGCCGCCGCCGAGGCCACCCTGGCGACATCCGCCCGAGTTCCCCTGGCAGCGTTCCAGTTCGGCCGCCGGACACCAGCATCCCTTCACCTCGGTGGTGATGCCGGGTGCGGGGAGCGGGCGGTGGAATGGATCCGTCCTCGTCGGGTCTCCGCCCACGGTGCAGAACTCGGCCAGGAGCGGCTCGTCGATCTTCCACCCTTCGAAAAACGAGCTGCGGAAGAGAGGCCGGCGGACCGGGAACCGGATCGTGGGGTCGCCGCGCGTCCAGCCGGTGTCGAGGCGTTGCAGGCAGAGATCGACGCACGGCATCGGGTCGCAGGCGTCGCCCTTCCCGAAGTAGGTGACGCCCCAGTCGCCGGGGTGCAGGGCCTGCTCGTCGGCGGCGTTGCAGTTGTGCTGGTCGCGGTTCGGCACCGTCGGACAGTTGTCGCAACGATCGCCGACGTCGTCGCAGTCTTCGTCGAGGCTCCACCAGACGGAGCCGCGGCGGCACTCGTTGGAGGAAGTCCGGTGGATGTAGTCGATGTCGTCGGAGGAGTGCCCCGGGTCGAAGGGCGCGGACAGATGCGGGCAGAGGTCGCAGGCGTCGCCGATCCCGTCGCCGTCGCTGTCGCGGCTTTCCTCGAGCGGGCTACCGTCCCAGGGCCGGTCGGGGAAGGGCGCCGGCGTTCCCGGATGGCGGTTGTACTGGGAAGACTGGTCCGGAGGGACCCGACCCAGGTCCCGCCGCGGTGCGTTCGGGCAGAAGTCGCAGCGATTCCCGATCCGGTCGCCGTCGGCGTCGCCGGGGAGGATCGCGCCCGGGTAGGTCGCGCGATCTTCCTCCACCCTGCCCGGGTCGTCCGGACAGAGGTCCCAGCCATCCGGAATCCCGTCGTAGTCGCGATCGCTCGCGGTCGGATCGCCCACCGTGGGATCCGACGGGTCGAGGTCGCACTCATCGACGATGCCGTCGCCGTCGAGGTCCAGGGTCGGGGAGTACGATCCCGGCACCGGCCACCACAGCCCGGTGTCGAACGGGTCGAGGTAGCAGCGATCGCGGTCGTTGGGTATCCCGTCGCCGTCGAGGTCGTCGAGAAACGCGCGATCCGTCGAACCCCAGAGTTCCGCCATCGGCTTCCGCTGTGAACCCGTCTCGCAGTTCGGGTCGTGGCGAAGGCCACCCATGAAGTCCCTGGTGTCCCATGCGTCCTCGTCCACGAAACACCGCCAGTAGGTACCCCAGCGCTCCAGGCAGCTTGGACAGTAGATGCAGAAGTCATCCAGGGCGTCCACGAAGGGCCACCCGAAGGCGTCGCTTTCGCCCACGTTGTTCGCGCGCGGCAGGTCCGGAGGACCGGCCGGGTAGTCCGCCAAGTCGAACGCCGCGTTCCCGGAGACGCGCGCCAGATACAGCCCCGGACCGTCATGCCACGCCCAGCGAACCGGGTCGTCCGTTGGCGGGCAGATCCACTCCTGCCCGCAACCGTCGGGCACCCTCGTCGTCGCGCGCTCGTGGTGCTTCCCGTACGAGTACATCCGGACCAGATGCAGGCCGGCGTCGTCTTCGTCCGTGTACCACCAGGCGACGTTCTCGTCTGTCTCCACCACCCACCAGATCCTCGGGTCCGACGGATCCATGGCGAGCCGCAGCCAAAGGCCCTGGTTGTCCCCACAGTGACCGCCGCATCCCGCCAGGTCGTCGTCCGACTCGTTGACGTCCATGTCCCACAACGCCGCGTACTCGACCCGAATCCGCCGCACCTGGGGCGAGCATTCTCCCGGCGTGCACCTCGTGCTCCCGGGCCGG
The DNA here is from genome assembly GCA_012797735.1 of Myxococcales bacterium. Lineage (GTDB taxonomy): Bacteria > Myxococcota_A > Polyangia > DRWM01 > JAAZOP01 > JAAZOP01. The sequence goes on along the minus strand of JAAZOP010000199.1, from coordinate 4,894 downwards.
TCGGGCCGCACGCGGAACAGCATCGTGGGTTCCCCGAGCGACGGGTCATCGCCCCACGCGCCGACCGAACGGGCATTGAGAACGTACGGAGCGAACCGTTGCGCCAGCTCCGTTTCGGACGAATCCCACAGGCCATCGCCGTCGGCGTCGGGGTTCTCCTCCGCGAGCCCGTAGTGCCACCCGAGCCACCGCGGGTCGGCGACCGACACGAACGGGCTCTCGCTCAACCCCACGGGCGGAAGGTCCTCGGCAACGACGCCACCTTCCTGGTAGCTGCATTCGGGATAGGTCTCAAGGTAGCATCCGAAATGAGGGTCCTCGAAGAAGCACTCCTCGAAGTCGCGGGTACCCGCGCGCGCAAGCCCAGCCGGCAACGTCAGGACCACCAGGAGCGCGACGAGCGGCGGTGCCGTGGCAAGCCGAATTCGACCCCCCCCCCCCCCGCGGTGAGTGCTCGGCGCCTCGGCGGCTCGTTCGCTTCGATCCGTCGCTCATCGTCTCCCTCCCGCCGCCGGCGGAAAGACGGTCGCCCGGCGGCTCGATTCCCTGCAACGGCGTAACACCATCAGCGTACGGTGGCGGCGAGGGTGCGTCAAGGCGCCGCCGGGCGTTGACGATCCGGCGATCCACCCCGTACACTTCGCTCGTCCGGGAAGGCGGCCGATCGGGGCGTCAGCGGACGCCGGAAAGCGAGGCGCGGGATGTCGAGACGGATCACGGTTCTGGGACTGGCATGGTTGGCGGCGCTCGGCGCCGGGTGCTCTCCGGCCGACGACGGCCCGATCGGCGCGTGCATTCCCGGCGACTGCCTGGCGACCTGCCTGTCCGCGGGGATGTCGGGCGGAACGTGCATCGACGGCGACTGCCGCTGCACGGGCGGGGGCGACGCCGACGCCGATGCCGATGCAGGCCGGGACGACTCGGGCGAAGTCGACCCCTGCGCGCCGCCGTCGTGCGGTCCCGAGGAGCTGTGCGGCGAGGCGGGCGGGGGCGACGGGGCCGACAACGACTGCGACACGCAGGTGGACGAGGGCTGCCCGTGCACGATGGGCAGCACGTTCCCCTGCTTCCCGGGCGACCCGGCGCCGTGCCCGCCCGGCCTGCCGTGCCTGGGGACGTGCCAGCGGGGCCTGGAGGTGTGCACCGAGTTCGGCTTCGAGGGGTGCACGGGGTACGTGGGGCCGGTGCCCGAAGTGTGCGACGGGATGGACAACGACTGCGACGGGGCCTACGACGAGGGGCTTGCGGGGTGCGACACGCCGCTGGTCTGTCCGTCCTCGATGGCCGCCGCCCCGATGAGCAACGTGCCGCTCAACGGGACCACGATCTACGCCGGCTCCTACGACTCCTGGCTCTGGGAGCTGTTCTGTCCGGCGACGATCCCGACCTGCCCGACGCCGGCCGACCCCCACGCCCGCGACACCACCGTGCTGCTGATCTCCTCCGGCACCTACCGCGTGCGCGCGACGATCGTCATCGGCGGCGAGACCTTCACCTGCGAGTTCGCCCTGCTCGTGCAGGGAGCGGGACTCCGCGTCGAGATGACCTGGGACACCCAGGGCGAAGGCAACGGGGACACCGACGTCGACCTCCACCTCCACCAGATGTCGCCGAACACCGACGAGTTCTTCACGTCGGCCGACTGCTACTACGCCAACTGCAAGGCCAGCTCGTGCTGCTGGGGGGGCGCGCCCGAGGTCGATTGGGGGCTGGCGCCGACCACCGATCTCTCCGCCTGCCGCGACGCGCCCCACGGCGAGGGCGACGAGTGGGTGGCGTACGGTTCGTGCCTCAACCCGCGCCTCGATGTCGACGTGATCTACTGCGACCCCTCCGTCACCGACCCGACGAGCGAGTCGTTCTGCGCCCCGGAGAACATCAACGTCGACAATCCGCCGACGGGACAGCCGTTCCGCATCCTCGTCAACTACTACTCGCAGCACAGCTACTCCGGGGTGACCAACGCGTTCGTCAACGTCTACTGCGGCGGCGTGCTGCGCGCCTCGTTCGGGCCCCAGGAACTGCGCAACGGCGGGAGCTACGGCGCCAGCAACGACAACTGGATCGTCGCCGACGTCCAGTTCGGCTCCGGCCGGTGCGGCGCGCTCGACTGCCAGATCGCCCCGATCAACATCGTCCAGACCGGCCCCGGCTTCGGGCCGCCGTGGTCGAGCTTCTAGCCGGGCGCCCGCATCCGGGGACACGCCCGGAACGGCCCGGGTCACCGGCCGCCCCGGCGGGTCGAAGCCGGGGATCCGCGGGCCGCGCGACGTCCCGGTCGGTCGAACCCGGGGTCACGGCCGAGGGCGGGTCGAGGGCGCGGCCCCCGTCCAGGCCGGGCGCCCCATGCGGAGGTCACGGCCGGGGGCGGGTCGAGGGCTCTGCGGCTTCCTGCACGGTGGTTTCGTAGCGCACCCCCTCCGGCACCGGCACCGCGACGGGGACGACGGTGCCGTGGTCGCCCTCCGTGACGCGGCTGGCATCCACCGCCACGAACGCCGTGTAGGCCGACATCAGGCCGTACTCGAGCGCCAAGTCCTTGATCTGCGCCGCGATCGCCGGCGAGTTCTCGCCGGCGTCCCGGTCCTCGAGCACCTCGATCTGCTTGCGCGCCCAGACGAACGGGATGCCGGGATAGGCCGCCTCCGCGGCGTCGAGGTCGACGTCCAGTTCGAGCGACACGGCGCGGTCGCCGGCGCGTCCCGAGAGGCGCACCGTGTGCCGGCCGCCGCCCTCGAACCGGCCGGTCAGGACCAGCGCGCGGCCGACGAACAGGTCCGGCACCCGGCTCGGATAGACGTCGTGGACCTCCATCCCGCCCCAATCGATCTCCACGTCGGTCATCGCCGGGTGCGCGATGCGGTCGAAGAACGCGGCGACCGCCCGCTGCGACCCGTCGTCGGCGTTGACGTAGGCCACGGCGCCGCGGCCGATCCGCGCCATCCCCTCCATCAGGTAGCGGTTGACCGACGACCCGACGCCGAAGCTGAAGATCCGGGCGGGGCCCAGCCGTTCCCGGATCGAGGCGAAGATCTCCAGCTCGTTGCCGATGTACCCGTCCGTCAGGAACGACACGATGCGGAAGCGGCGCGGGTCGTGGGGAAAATCGAGCGCCGCGCGGATCCCCGCGTCCATCATCGTCCCGCCCTCGGAATCGATGTCGTCGAGGTAGTCCAGGGCGCGCTCGAGGTTGCGGCGGGTGGCGGGGACCGGTTCGTCGCCGAAGCTCGAGGCGTCGTCGGAGAAGGTGATGATCTGGAAGGTGTCGTCGGGTCCGAGGCGGCCGAGCGCGTACCGCACGGCGTCCTTGGCCAGTTCGAGCGGTTGGCCGTACATGCTGCCGGAGCAGTCGAGGACGAAGACCATCTCCATCGGCTGGCGCGGCAGATCGGCCAGCGCCGCGGGCGGGTACGCCATCAGCGTGAAGAACCCGCCCCGCTCGTCGCGGTGCGTGAGCAGCCCCGACTTGATCTGCGTCCCGGCGACCCGGTAGCGCAGCACGAAGTCCTTGTTCGGGATCACCGCCCGGTCGGCCAGCTTCACCAGGGCCCGCGCCCGCTCCGGCCGCTCGACGCTCACCGCGTGCGTCGGCACCTCCAACTCCTCGATCGCCACCCCGGCATCCACCGCCACCGTCAGCCCGATGTCGTGCCCGGACCGCTCGCCCGGCCGCAGGTAGGAGACCTCGGTCGCCTGTCCGGAGATCCCCTGGTCGCCGCGGCCGACCGCGCCGATCCCGCCGTCGAATCCGGGCGGGTTGAACCGCGGCCCGACGACCATCGGGAACGCCCACTCCAGCCACCCGTCCGCGTACTCCAGCGTCTGGTAGTAGAGCAGCTCGACGTCGATCGCCTGGCCCGGCTCGATGTTGGCCACCTTCTGGGTAAAAACGTTCGGCCGCTCCTGGGTCAGGAGCGACGCCACGTAGCCCTGCGCGCGCGCCTCCTCGTAGATCCGCTCCGCCTCCTCCCGCTCGCGGATGATCCCGCGGATCTTGCGCTCCCCGACCGTCATCACGAACTCGTTGACCGCCGAGTTGCTCGGCAGGGGGAAGACGTAGACCGCCTCGATCTTCTCGTCGAACGGGTTCTGGTACTGCTGCACGACCGAGACGCGGGCGACGTAGCCGGAGATCGCCGCGTCGACCTCGGTGTGCCGCAGCGGCATCGGCACCTCGTCGCCCTCGGCGGCCCCCTCCCGCCGCGCCATCAGCGCCCCGGTGCCCGGGCGCTCCTCGTCCGGCTCGACGGATTCGTCCGGGAACGTCGCGCGCGCGATGACCCACAGCTCGTCGGCCGCGCCGCCCAGCGCCGTACCCGCACCGCCGCCCGGCCCGTACTCCCCGCGCGCCCCCGCGTGCATCGGGTAACCGCCGGAGCCGTAGAAGGAACAGCCTCCCAGCGCCGCCGCCAGCAGCATCGAAACCGCGCCGAGATTCCGTCCGCCCGTGTTCATCGCACGCCTCCTTCCTCGATCGTCACCGCGGCGTCGAACGACCGTCCGTCCGGGTCCGCCGCCACCACCAGCCTCGCGTCCAGCTCCGGCGCGGCGGCGCCGCGCACCATCAGGTGCAGCGTCGCCACCCGCGTCCGCCCCGCCGGCAGGTCCGTCCCCGTGTCGAACGCCGCGAGGACCAGCCGGTACTCGCGCAGCGCCGCCGGGTCGTAGTACGCCGGCTCCGCGTACGCGGGGTGTTCGCCCCCCTCCACGCCGACCACCTCCACGTCCCCCGCCCGCACGAGGAACTCGATCTGCCAGGCCGCGAGCGGCCGAGGGCCGCTGTCGATGTAGATCGCCACCTGGAGGAACCGGACCGGCGCGCCGCCGGTCGCCTCCGCCCGGGCGACCGCCGCCGCCGAGACCGCCAGGCCCAGGCCCAGGAGCGCCGTCGCCG
>JAAZOP010000198.1 GCA_012797735.1 Myxococcales bacterium | reverse complement strand
GCTGGCGGCGCTGGGGCTGGCGGCGGCGTGGGGCGGGCGGCCCGGCTGCCCGCCGGTGACGCTCCTGCGCGTCGGCCCGACAGGGGACGAGGTGGTGGTGGGGGCGGAGACGAGCAGCCAGTTCGCGAGCGCGCTGCTGCTGGTGGCGGCGCGGCTGCCGCGGGGGCTGGTCGTGCGGCCGGCGGGGCCGGTCGTCTCGCGCCCGTACCTCGCCCTGACGGTGGAGTGCCTGCGCGCCTTCGGGGTGGCGGTCGAGGAGCGGGGCGGGGGGTGGCGGGTCGAGCCGGGCGGTCCGCGGGGCCGTTCGTTCGCGGTGGAGGGGGACTGGTCGTCGGCCGCGTTCCTGCTGGCGGCGGCGCGGATCGCGGGTCGGGCGGTGCATCTCGGCAACCTGCGCGCCGACTCGGCGCAGGGGGACCGCGCGATCGTCGAGCTGCTGGCGCGGCTGGACGAGCCGCCGCCGCGGTTCTTCGACCTCTGCGATTGTCCCGATCTGCTTCCGCCGCTGGCCGCGGCGGCGGCGTTCGCTCCCGGTCCGACGACGATCGCGGGGGTGGCCCACGCGCGGGTCAAGGAGAGCGACCGCCCGGCGGTGTTGGCGGAGGGGTTCCGCCGGGCCGGCATCGGCGTCGTGGAGCTGCCGGACGGCCTGCGGATCGAGCCCGGCGGCGAACCGCGCGCAGCGACGCTCGAGCCCCGCGGCGACCACCGGATGGCCATGGCCTTCGGGCTGCTGGGCTTGCGGCATCCGGGCCTGCGGGTCGCGGAGCCGGACTGCGTGAGCAAGTCGTTCCCGGGCTTCTGGCAGGAGTTGGAGCGTCTGCGTTGAATGCGCCGGGCGCGGCGGGCTCATTCGGCCGGGCAGAGGGACGCTCCGGGCAGCCTGGCGCAGGCGTAGTCGCGCGCCGCGGCGTAGCTGGCCGAGACGTTGCGCGTGTAGCGCTCCCAGGCGCGACCGGACCGGCGTCCGGTGTTGTAGGCGCCGATCCAGGACCAGGGATCCGCCGCGCAGCGCGCCACCGCCTCCGGGGTCGGCTCGACCTGGCACTGCCAGGTGCGGGCGGCGGCGAGCGCGACGGCGGCGAGCGAGACGTTGACGAGGGGGTCGAGGACGCGCTGGCGGCGTTCCCGGGCGCCGCGCGGGAGCTCCTCGCCGGTGGCCGGCACCACCTGTCCCGGCCGGGCCTCGTTGGCGACGAGCTGGAACAGGCCGATCTCGCCGGCCGAGCATCGATCGACGAGGAGGGTGCCGCCGGGCTGTTCGGCGAGCACGGTGACTTCGATCGTCGTGGTCCGCGACGGGTCGGCGCGGTAGGCGAGCGTGATCTGTTCGGTGCCGTCGTCGAGCGGGGTGCGGGACACGATGCGTTCGGGCGGCAGTTCGGTGCGGCAGAGGTCGCCCGTCTTGAAGCGGGATTCGCGGTAGGCCACGGCGACCATCAGCAGCGGATCGAGGTCCTGGCGTTCCGCCTCGGCGGCGATGTACCCGGCCAGTTCGGCGGCCCAGGCGGAGCCCTCGTCGCGCGCGGCGGCGCATTTCGCGCGCGCCGTCTCGGCGGCGAACGGGCGTTCGCAGGCTTCCGGCTGCCAGTCCGGTCGCAGCGCCAGGATCGCCCAGGTCAGGAACTCGGTCATCGCCCGATCCTTCCCCCCGCTCGCACCGCTCGTACCGAAGCTGTCGCGGTTCGCCGGCCCGCGTCAAGAGGGGCGTGTCGGGGAGGAGGCGGCGTTGGACGGTCGGGAGCGGCGGTGATACGGTCCGCGGCTGTTCGGAGGAGGGCGGAGGCGGGGTGTCGGCGATGAACCTGTACCTCGTCGGGCTGCGCGGCTCGGGCAAGAGCACGGTCGGCCGGCGGGTCGCCGGCCGGCTGGGGTTGGCGTTCGTCGATGCGGACGCGGAGGTCGAGCGGGAGGCGGGGCGGACGGTGGCCGAGCTGTTCGCGGCGGAGGGGGAGGCGGGCTTCCGGGCGCGGGAGCGCCGCGTGATGCTGGCGCTCGCCGCGCGAAGCGGGCTGGTCGTGGCGACGGGCGGCGGCGCGGTGCTCGACGCGGGCGTGCGGGCGGCGCTGGCGGCAAGCGGGGTGGTGGTGTGGCTCGACGCGGCGCCGGAGGTGCGGGCGTCCCGCATCGCCGGCGACGGCGGCCGGCCGCCGCTCACGGAACACGGCGGAGGGCCGGCGGAGGAGCGGGCGGTGGCGCTCGCGCGCGAACCGCTGTACCGCTCGTGCGCGGCGGTGCGTCTGGGCACGGACGACCGGACGCCGGAGGAGGTGGCGGGCGATGTCGAACGTGTTTGGCGAGATCTTGCGGGTGACGACGTTCGGTGAGTCGCACGGGCCGTTGGTCGGGGCGGTGCTGGACGGGGTGCCGGCCGGTCTGCCGCTGGACGAGGCGGTGATCCAGGCGGACCTGGACCGGCGGCGTCCCGGTGCGGGCGAGCTGGTGTCGGCGCGCGACGAGCCGGACCGGGTGCGGATCGTGTCGGGGGTGTTCGCGGGGCGGACGACGGGGGCGCCGGTGGCGCTGGTGGTGGAAAACCGCGACGCGCGGCCCGAGGACTACGCCGTCTGGCGGGACTGTTTCCGTCCGGGGCACGGCGACTGGACCTGGTGGAAGAAGCACGGGGTGCGCGACTGGCGGGGCGGCGGGCGGCTGTCGGGGCGCG
>JAAZOP010000197.1 GCA_012797735.1 Myxococcales bacterium | reverse complement strand
CGCCGGCACGACGGTCCGGCGAGGGCCGCGGGGCGACGGACGGCCGGGGGAAGCGGGTCCGGCTCCCGCGCCGAAACGTCGCGGAACCGCCGCGGCACCGCCCGCCGTCGGCAGCTCGCTCACGACGCTCGAGATCCGGTTCGAGGAGACGCTGCGGGACATCCAACGGCGGCTGGCGACGGAAGCGGGCCTGGAGGCGGGGACCCGCCGCCGGCTGGAGGAGGAGTTGCGGCTGTTCGGCGACCGCATGGCGGAGCGGCTGGAGAACCTCCGGCCCGGCGACGCCCGCGACCGGCGGCTGGTGGCCGGCACGCGCGAACTGCTGACGCTCGACATGCTCCTCCGCCTCGCCACCCGCTCGTGGCTGCGCCGCCGGTCGCTGGTGGTGGATGCGTTTGGGTACGACCCGGTCGAGGCGCGGCACTTCGAGCCGCTGGTGGCGACGCTGGTGGAGAAGTGGTTCCGGGCCGAGGTGCGCGGGGTGGAGTCGATCCCGGAGGAGGGACCGGCGCTCGTGGTGGCGAACCACGCGGGTGCGATCCCGTTCGACGGACTCGTGTTGTCGTACGCGGTCCGGCGGAACCACCCGCGGCGGCGCGACGTGCGCTGGCTGGCCGAGAACGAGGCGCACCACTTCCCCTTCTTCGGCGCGCTGATGTCGCGGCTCGGGGCGGTCCGGGCCTGCCCGGAAAACGCCCAGGCGCTGCTCGAGCGCGGCCAGGTGGTCGGCGTGTTCCCCGAGGGCAACACGGCGTTGCGCAAGACGTACGGCGAGCGCTACCGGCTGCGGCGGTTCGGGCGCGGGGGCGCCGTCAAGCTCGCGCTGCGGACCGGCGTCCCGATCGTGCCGGCGGCGATCGTCGGCGGCGAGGAGACCTACCCGCTGCTGTGGCGGACCCGGTGGTTCGCCGACTGGTTGGGCGTGCCGTTCCTGCCCGTCACGCCGCTCTTCCCGCTGCTCGGACCGCTCGGGCTCGTCCCGCTCCCCGTCCGCTGGCGGCTCGCGTTCGGCGCGCCGATCCGGCTGGACCTGCCGCCGGCCGCGGCGGACGATACGGCGGTCGTGAGCCGGATCAACGAGCAGGTCCGCGGCGCGGTCCAGGCCCTGCTCGCCGAGTTGCTCGGCCGGAGGCGCGGCGTGTTCTGGTAGGCGGCCGGGCGATCCGCCGGGAGGCATGCATGGCCATCACGGGAACGCACAAGGGACACACGTACTCGGTCAGCTACGCCACCGACAACGACTGGCCGGTGACTTCGGTGCGCGTCACCTTGCGCAAGGCGCTGCCGGCCGGTGTGGCGATCCATCCGCGCGACGCGACCCCGTGGTCGTCCGGCCGGATCAGCCCCCGGAGCGCGGCGACGGGCGACGGCTCCTTCGACAACCGCTTCGGCGTCCGCGCCGATCGTCCGGCGGACCTGCGGTTCCTCGGGCCCGAGGTGCGTGGGGCGCTGCAGTCGGCCTACGACGACCACCCGGGGCTCTGGCTCGGCCACGACGGCTTGGTCTGCGTCGAGCGCGGGCACATCCGGGACAAGGGCCGCCTGCTGGAGTTGCTCGACGAACTCGTGCAACTCGCCGCGCTCGTCGCCGCCACGACCGACGGCGGCGGGACGGGGCGGCGGACGGAGGCCGGGGCGGCGCGGCGAGCCGAGGCGTCGGAGGCCGTCGAGGCGGCCCGCGCTCCGTCGCCGCCGGCGGATCCCGGCGACCTGCAGGCCTTCATCCGCGCCTGCTTCGACCGCCGCGTCGCGTCGTACGAGGTCAACCGGAGGATCAAGCAGGAGTGGCTCGGCCGCACGGTCCATGGCCGGGGCCGCGTCGTGCAGGGCATGCCGCTGGGCGGCCACGACTTCGACTTCGCCGACCTCAAGGGACATCGCTTCGACCTGCAGGTGGCGGGGCCCGAGGAACTGGCGCCGCTGGTGCGCGTGCGGCTGCAGGTCGAGCCGTCCGGCCGGGCGGCCGCCGAGCCGCCGCCGCCGGGACAGACGGTGCGGTTCGAAGGCCGGATCGCGGACGCCAATCCGCTGCTCTGCGTCGTGCAACTCGTGTCCGCCGACCTCTCCGCTGCACCGTAGCGCGCTCGCCGCCGCCCCCGCGCGCTTGCACCCGCCGGAGACGCCCGGCATACTCCGGTTCGCATGCAGCGCATCGCGGTGATCACGAGGCAACGGGTCGAGGCGGTGGACGTGACGCGCCAGGTGCGGGAGGCGGTGCGCGCCGCCGGCCTGCGCGACGGCCTCGCCCACCTGCACTGCCCGCACACCACCGCGACGCTCGTCGTCAACGAAGCGGCGGACCCGGACGTCGCCCGGGACATCCTGGCGACCTACGAGCGACTGGTGCCGCGGAGCGGCGACTACCGCCATGCCGAGGGGAACTCGCAGGCGCACGTGCTGTCGAGTCTCGCCGGCTGCGGGCTGACCCTGCCGGTCGAGGCCGGGGAACTGGCGCTCGGGACCTGGCAGGGCGTGTTCTTCGTCGAACTCGACGGACCCCGCCGCCGGGAGGTGTGGGTCCGGTGCGTGGCCTCGCCGGCATGAGGCGCCTCGCCGCCCCGTTCGTCGTCGCCGCCGCCGGGCTGGGCCTCGGCTGCGGACCGGTCGTCCCGGCTCCCGTCGCGCCGGCGCCGGCGGTCGATCGGGCGGAGGTGGAGGCGGATCCGCTGCTGCTGCTGGCGCAGCGGACCGGTGAGGGGGTGCGCGTCGAGGAGATCGATGCCGGCGAGCGGCTCGAGCGGGCGGCGGCGCTGGTGGCGGACGGGGAGTTCCTCGAGGCGGCCGCGGTGTGCGACGACGTCGCCCGGCGGTTCGCCGGCACGATCGCGGAGCGGGAGGCCTGGTACCGCAAGGGCGTGGCGCTGGAGTGGGCCGAGGACTGGGCCGGAGCGCTCGCCGCGTTCGAGCGGCGGCTCGACCTGGACGGCGACGGGCCGCCGGAGGCGGCGGCGCTCCCGGCGCTGATCCACGCGGCGTTGCTCGCCGAGCAGCTCGAGTTGTGGGACCGGGCCGCGGCGTACTTCGAGCGGCTGCTCGGATCGCCCGCGCTCTCGCCCGGCGACCGGCGCGCGGCGCAGGTGCGCCTGGCCGTCGCCCGGGCGGCGCGCGGCGAGGCGGACGAGGCGCGGGCGATGTTCGAGGCGGTGATCGAGGACGCCGACCGGGCGATCGCGGCCGGCGAGACCGTGCACACCGCTCCGCCGGCGGAGGCCGAATACCGCCTCGGCCTCCTCGCCCTGGCCCCTCTCGACGGCCTGCGTCTCGACAGCGCCGACGCCCGGGCGCTGCGGCGGCAGGTCGAGCGGATCGGCGACGTGTTCGGCGCGGCCTTCCCCCGGCTTGCGAATGCGCTCCGCAGCGGCAACGCCTTCTGGGCCGTGCAGGCCGGTTGGCGGATCGGCGAGACGTACATGCGCATCTACGAGATGTTCGTGGACGCTCCTGTGCCCGACGTGCTGCGCGGCGAACAGCGCCGGGCGTATCTCGCCCTGCTGCGCGCCCGCACCCGGATCCTCCTCGCCAACGCGCTGGAAGCCTGGGAGGAGAACCTGCTGCGCGCGGAGCGGACGGGGGTGCGGGGAGCGGCGGTCGAGCGGACGGCGGAGGGCATCGCGCGGGTGGAGGAGATCCTGGAGCAGCGGGCGGCGCACCGCAGCGAGATGGACGAGATGGTGGAGGAGTTCCTGGCGACCCAGGGGGAAGCCGACCCCTTGGGCCCCCTGCTGCGGCGGATCGGGTTGGAGGTCGGGGACGGCACGGTGGGGGGCGAGCCGGTCGATCTCACGAGCGACGGGACGTCGGAGACGGACGCCTCTTCGGGGACGGGATCGGCGCCGGAGTCGGCGGGCGAGGCCGGAGGGACGGCTCCGGCGGAGGCGCCGTAGGTCGGATCTCGCGCCGGGGCGTGCGGCAGGTTCGAGCCGGCGCCCGCAAGGAGTGCGGCGTCGCCGCGGGTGCGCCGTTCCCGGGAGGCGGTCCGGGTCTGCGGTCGTTCTGCGGGGTTGCGGCAGGTGTCGGGGGGGTCGCTTATCCTCTTGACACCATCCCCCCATGTGAGTAGAAAACACTGCCCTTGCGGTGGCCGGGGGCGAGGAAGGAGTCGTTTCGGGCCGCCCGGCAGGATGGGAGTTGCCGGGCTGGCGTAGCTCAAGCGGTAGAGCAGCTGATTTGTAATCAGCAGGTTGCGGGTTCGACTCCCACCGCCAGCTCCCCGATGGACGGGATGGATTTGCGGGACGCTCGGAGGCGTCCCGGGAGGACGAAGCGGATCGTGCTGGAGGGATTCCCGAGTGGCCAAAGGGAGCAGACTGTAAATCTGCCGGCCTTGCGCCTGCGGTGGTTCGAATCCACCTCCCTCCACCGGTGGTCGAGGGCGGGAGTAGCTCAATTGGTAGAGCGCCAGCCTTCCAAGCTGGCTGTCGCGGGTTCGATTCCCGTCTCCCGCTCCGCGGGGCGGACGAACGGAGAGAAGGCAGAGGAGAGGTTGCCCACGTAGCTCAGTCGGTAGAGCACCTCCTTGGTAAGGAGGAGGTCACCGGTTCGATCCCGGTCGTGGGCTCTCGGGCCCGCCCCGGATGCCGAGGGAACGAGGAGCTTCCCTGGTGTCCGGTCGGACCGGGAAGGTTCGGCAGAGCCGGGGCGGCGCAGGTGGCGCGGCCCCACGAGGGATGCAGGGAGGAACGGAGATGGCCAAGGAAAAGTTCGATCGCAGCAAGCCCCACGTGAACGTCGGCACGATCGGCCACATCGACCACGGCAAGACGACCCTGACCGCGGCGATCACGAAGGTGGCGGAGAAGGCGGGCCTGGCGAAGTTCGTCAGCTACGACGACGTGGCCAAGGCCAGCGCGGCGCACGGCCGCCGCGACGAGACGAAGATCCTGACCATCGCGACCTCCCACGTGGAGTACTCGACGAAGAACCGGCACTACGCCCACGTCGACTGCCCCGGGCACGCCGACTACATCAAGAACATGATCACCGGCGCGGCGCAGATGGACGGCGCGATCCTGGTGGTCGACGGTGCGGACGGTCCGATGCCGCAGACCCGCGAGCACGTCCTCCTGGCCCGCCAGGTCAACGTGCCGGCGATCGTCGTCTACATCAACAAGGTCGACACCGTCGAGGATCCCGAATTCCTCGATCTCGTCGAGGCCGAGGTGCGGGAGCTGCTCAACAAGTACGAGTTCCCCGGCGACAAGACGCCGATCATCCGCGGCTCGGCGCTCAAGGCGCTCAAGGGCGACACCAGCGAGATCGGCGAGGGCTCGATCCTCAAGCTGATGGACGCGATCGATTCCTTCATCCCGCTCCCCGTCCGCGAGATCGACAAGCCGTTCCTGATGCCGGTCGAGGACGTGTTCTCGATCAAGGGCCGCGGCACGGTGGCGACCGGACGCGTCGAGCGCGGCGTGGTGAAGGTGGGCGACGAACTCGAGATCGTCGGTTTCGTCGAGACCCGCAAGACCGTCGCGACCGGCGTCGAGATGTTCCGCAAGATCCTCGACCGCGGCGAGGCCGGCGACAACGTCGGCGTCCTGCTGCGCGGCGTCGACAAGGACGAGATCGAGCGCGGCCAGGTGCTCGCCAAGCCGGGCTCCATCACCCCCCACAAGAAGTTCCACGCGCGCGTCTACGTCCTCTCCAAGGAGGAAGGCGGCCGCCACAAGCCGTTCTTCAACAACTACCGCCCGCAGTTCTACGTCCGGACCACCGACGTCACCGGGACGATCACCCTCCCCGAGGACGTCAAGATGGTCATGCCGGGCGACAACGTCACGATGACCGTCGAACTCATCACCCCCGTCGCGCTGGAGAAGGAGATGCGCTTCGCCATCCGCGAAGGCGGCAAGACCGTCGGCGCCGGCGTGGTGACCGAGATCCTGGAGTAGGCGGCGCACGAACGCCGCGGAAGGCGAACGGAACGCGAGGCGTAGGCGATGGGCAACCGAGACATCATCCAGCTGCAGTGCACCACCTGCAAGCGCAAGAACTACACCACCACGAAGAACAAGCGCACCGCGGGTGGCAAGCTCGAGATGAAGAAGTTCTGCCGGTTCTGCCGCACGCACACGCCCCACAAGGAGGTCAAGGCATAGTCCTCGCCCGGCGCGCGCCGGCGGCCGCGGCCGCGAAACCGCGCCGGACGGGATAGGCCAGTAGCTCGAATGGTAGAGCGGCGGATTCCAAATCCGTAGGTTGGGGGTTCGAATCCCTCCTGGCCTGCAGACTCGGTGATCGGCCGGTGCCCGGCCCGCCGATCGACGGCGGGTCCGGGGGATGGAGCCGGAACGGCGGAGAACGAGCCATGATGACGCCCAAGGGGACGGCCGGAGCGCAACTGGATCTCACGCGCTACGTCCACATCCTGTTCATCGCCGGCGGCGCCGTGGCGGCCTATCTGGCGTACAACATCATCCACAACATCTGGATCCGCTTCTCCCCCGATCCCAGTTTCCCCCTCCTCTTCGCCCTCAGCCTCGCCGTCGGCGGCGGACTCGCCTTCTACTTCTGGCAGCACGAGCAGACCCGGCAACTCGCCCAGGAGGTGGTCGGCGAACTGTCCCGCGTGACCTGGCCGACCCGGCCCGAACTGGGGGCCGCCACCGTGGTCGTGATCGTGACGTCGATCGTCATGGCGATCGTGCTCGGGTTGTTCGACTTCCTGTGGAGTTGGTTGACCACCATCATCTATTGATCCGGGCGCGCGGCGGACCGGAACAGCACGGGCGCGACGAGGCCCGGAAGGCGCGGATCGAGGCGGGTGCGATGTCCGACGATGTGAAGAACGAGGGGAGCGAGGCCGAGGGGACGGACGAGCCGTCCGCGCCGCCCGCGACCGCGGCGGAGCCGGCGCCGGCCGCGGCGATGCCGGCGGCCGTGTCGGTCGCCGAAAGCGCCCCCGCGACGGACGAGGTGGCGGCGG
>JAAZOP010000017.1 GCA_012797735.1 Myxococcales bacterium | reverse complement strand
GGTGCCCGCCTTGGAATCGCTCGCCTTGGACTCGGGTTCCGGTGGAGTCGCGGCGGGCGCCGGCGCCTCCGTGGCGGCCGTCGTGGCGGCGGCGGCGGCGGCAGGGGCGGCGGCGGGCCGCAGGAGGACGAGCGCGAAGCCGGGGTAGATGACGAGGTAGGGCAGAACGGTGAAGACGAGGAGGGTGAAGAACGCGGAAGCACCGCGACCCAGGTCGCCGTAGATCCCCTTGAGGTAGGCGGCGGTCCAGATCAAGGCGGTGGTGAACGCCAGTCCGGCGACGAGGGCGACGGCGGCGGAGACGCGGGCGAAAAGCGGCGCCTGGCGCAGGCCGCAGAGCAGGGCCGCGCCGGAGCCGGCCAGCAGGGTGGCGACGACGCCGAGAGTGAGATCGACAGGCAGGTAGCGGGCGCGGAGCGCCACGAGGGGCACGAGGGCGAGGCCGATGCCGAGGATGACGTGCCCGGCGCCGAGCCCCAGGCGGACGTTGCGGTCGATCCCGTTGCGGTTCTGCATGTTGCGCGCACCTCCCGCGCCGGCGGCGGAACCGCCGGGCGCTGCGGAATCTAGCCGGAAGTCGGGGCCGGTCGCAACCCGCTCGCCGGCGATGCGGGCCGTCACGGGAACGGGCGGGAACGGTCGATCGAGGTCGAGCCGGCGTCGCGGCGGATGAAGGGGTTGTTCTGATCGATGCCGGGACGGCCCGAGTCCGCCGGCGGCGGCGGGGGCGGCGGGGGCGGCGGTGCGGAAGCGTCGGCGACGGGGGCGCCGGCGTCGCGGCGCGGCACGGACGTCCGCCGCTCGAGTTCGATCTCCAGTTCGCGATCCTGGGACAGCGTCACGAGCTGGGCGGCAGGTTCGTAGCCGCGCGCGGTGACCTCCACCTTGACGTCGGGAGCGCCCCTGCGGAAGCGTCCCTCGTACGGGTTGTCGACCTTCGCGCCATCGACGCGGATCTCGGCGTCCGGAGGCCGGGTGGTGATGCGGACCACGACGACGTCCGCGGGGGGCGGCGGAGCCGCGTCGGGCGCGTCGCCGGGCGCGTCGACGGGCGCGGCGGCCGCCGTCGTTTCCGGGGCCGTGTCGGGCGGGGCGGCGTCCCGCTCCTCGACCGGCGGGCCCGCCTCGGGGAGAGCGACGGAGGCGGCGTCCGTCGAGGCAGGGACGGCGACGGAGGAAACGTCGGCGCCGGCCGGGCCGGCGCCGGCCGCGGAGCCGGCGGGACTGCCGCGGAGGAAGACGTACCAGACGGCGGCGGCGGCCGCGAGGACGGCGAGGACGACGGCGGTCCACATGCCGGCGCGGCCGCGCGGAGCTGCCAGACCGGTGGTCGTTTCGACGCCGGAAGCGAGGCCGTCGCGGCCGGTGCGCGGCAGGCCCTTGGGAGGCGGAGGCGGCGCGGAAGCGAGGGCGGTGCGTTGGGCCGAGCGCATCAGGGCGGAGCGCGACAGGCCGCCGAAGTGCTCGCGCAGGTCCGGGTCGGCCAGCAGCGCGCCGAGCGCTTCGGAGAACTCGCGGGCGTTGGCGAATCGATCCTCGCGCTGCTTGGCCATCGCCTTGAGGATCACGCGCTCCACGGCCTCCGGCAGGTCCGGCCGCAGTTCGCGGGGCGACGGCGCCTCGGTCGAGAAGATGTTGATGATCAGCTCGTTGTAGGTCTCGCCGGTGAACGGGTACCGGCCGGTGAGGGCCTGGTAGAGGATGACGCCGAGGGCGTAGATGTCGGTCCGGGCATCGATGTCCTTCTTGCCGGAGGCCTGCTCGGGCGACATGAAGTAGGGGGTCCCGAGGACGGTGCCGGTCTTGGTCAGATGGAGGTCGGCGCCGCCCGTACGGATCTTCGAGATGCCGAAGTCGAGCACCTTGACGTGGGCGGTCGGGTCGGTCCCGGAGGTGAGGAAGACGTTCTCCGGCTTGAGGTCGCGGTGGATGATGCCGCGGGCATGGGCGGCGGCGAGCGCGTCCAGGACCTGGAGGGCGACGGGGACGATGAAGCGGGGGGCGACGGGGCCTTCGCGGGCCAGGTAGTCGGCCAGCGTCTCGCCCTCGAGGAACTCCATGACGAGGTAGTGGGTCCCGTCGTCGGTCTGGGAGAAGTCGAAGACCTGGACGATGTTCTTATGGCCGAGCGTTCCGGCGACGCGGGCTTCCTGCGCCAGGCGCCGCACGACTTCCTCGTCCTTGGAGTACTCGGGGTGCAGAACCTTGATCGCGACCTTGTTGCCGACGGTGACGTGTTCGCCCTGGAACACGACGCCCATGCCCCCCTCGCCGATCTTGCGGTCGACGCGGTAGCGCTTGTCGATGACGGTGCCGAGCAGTTCGTCGGACATCCGGCCTCCGGGCCGGACGGAAGCCTATCGCAGGCGGCGGTCGAGCGCCAGATCGACGACGACGGGCAGATGGTCGGAGAGGGAGCCGGCCTCGCGGGCGACCCGCCCTTCGAGGCGCCGGAGAGAGGGGGAGAACCAGACGTAGTCGAGACGCCGGTTGGGCGCGTCGGCCGGGAACGTGAAGGTGTCGGGGAGGGGGGCGTCGGGGTCGAGGGCTTCGAGGAGGCCGAGGGAGCGGATGGTGGCGACGGTACGGTCGGTGGTCATGTCGGTCTCGGGTTCGTCGGGGAAGCCGCGCCGCAGGGTCGCCTCGGGGGGGATCGCGTTGAAGTCGCCGAGGAGCAGGCGCGGGCGGGCGGGCGGAAGGGTGCGGACGTAGGCCGCGATCCGGTCGGCCTGCTCCTCGCGGTTGCGCTGGTGGAACGCCTCGGTATGGACGTTGATCACATCGAGCAGGACGCCGCCGCCGAGGTCGAGTTCGACGTGCTGGAGGGCGCGGTGGAGATAGAACCAGTTGTACCAGAACGGGTTGGGCGGCTGGGGCAGGAGGCGGCGGACGTTGGAGCGGATGGGGAAGCGGGAGAGGACGGCCTGGCCGGAGCGCATGCGGCCGTAGTGCTGGGACGGAGGCCAGTACGGGTAGGGGACGTAGCGGCAGGTCCAGGTTTCGACGCGGGCGGCCCACGGATAGCCGGCCTCGCGGGCCAGCCAGGCGACCTGGTCGATGCCGTGGGTGCGCGCCGAGTCGAAATCGACCTCCTGGAGGGCGACGACGTCGGGATGCAGGTCGCGCAGGACGCGGGCGATGCCGGCGAGGTTGGCGCGGATGGTGTCGGCGGAGCGGAGGTCGCCGGCGTCGTCCTGGCGGCCGCGGCCGTAGGCGATGTTCCAGGCGACGACGCGGAGGCGGGCGGGCGGCGCGGCGGGCGGTCGCTCGCTGGCCGACCCGCCGTAGCGTTCGGGGCGGACGGCCAGCGGGTCCGTGTCGTCGAAGCCGGAGGCGGCCCAGAGCAGGAAGGCGGACGTCAAGGCGAGCAGACCTCCGAGGATGGCGGCGGCCGCGAGGGCGATGCGGCGCCAGGGAAGGCGCGGGAGCGGCAAGACCGGCGGCCCTCCCCTGCCCGCGCTACTCCTGCTCGAAGAACATCGGGACGCGCTTCTTGAGGAAGCCTTCGATCAGCTTGCGGTCGTCGTCGCGCAGCATGATGAACTTGAGGCCCATGCCGGGAGTGACGTCGGGGGCCTTCGGGTCGTACTCGCGGACCCACATCACGCGTCCCTTGGCGGTGATCTGCCGGCCGCCGGGCAACTCGAAGGTGAACAGCACCTTCGAACCGATCGGCTTCACATCGAACGTGGCGACGAACAGCCCGCCTTCGTCGAGGTTCTGGGAGAAACCGGTGTAGAACTGGGTCTCGCTGTCCAGCGTGAGCTGCTGGAGGACGTTCCAGTTGATCGTCCGCGCGGGGACGTGTTGGCCGGCGAAAGCGCCCCCGCTCGGCGGCGGAGCCTGCGACGGCGGTCGCTGCTCGGGCGGGAGCAGGGAGAGCCGCTGCTTCTCCTCGACGAAGCGCTTCTTGGCGTCCTGGACGATCGGGAACAGCAGGGCGAGCGTCTTGGCCACCGCGCTGGCGGCCTCCTGCACGGCGGGGCCGCCGCCCTGGATGTCCTGGAAGATCTGGAGCGCCTGCGCCAGGTGTTCCATCGCCCCCTTGAGGATGCCGCCGCACTCGAAACTGTCCGGCGCTTCCTTCGTCGCCTGGAACAGCAGTCCTTGTGCCTTGGCGATGATCGGAGTGAGGCGGCCCAGTTCCGACTCGAGCGCCGGATCCCGCTGCGTCGCCTCGAGCGCCTGCATCAGGTACTCGCGGGCGGTCTGTGCCGGGTGCGTCATGGCGCGTAGGCTACAACGGGTCCGGGGGAACGCACAATAGGGTTGCGCCTTCCCGCCCCGGCCCGACCGGAGGCATTCGTGACCCGGAAACCGGGGACCGGCCGGGGCCCGCATGACGCGCGGGACGGGCGGGGCAAGTCGCCCCTTGACGAATGCCAATTCGCGGAGTACCGATCCCCAGCCGAAAGCCGGGCAGCCCGGAGGGCATCGCCCACGCGGAGAGGAGAGGAGAAGAGCCATGAGGAACCTTCGATGGATCGCCGCTGTCGCCACGTTCACCACCCTCGCGCTGGCCGCGAACTGCGCGGATGACGACGACACCGTCGTCCCGCGCCCGGACGCGCGCGACGACGGGACGACGCTCGAGGGCGGTGCGGACGCCGACGCCGACGCCGACGCCGATGCCGATGCCGATGCCGACGCCGACTTCACGCCGGACGAGACCACCGGTCCGGTTTGCGGCAACGGCACCTGCGAGGCGGGCGAGACGGCGGCGACCTGCCCGGCGGACTGCGCGACCGCTTCGGGCGACCTGTCGTGCCAGATGATCTTCATCTGCTACGACTGCTGCCCGGAGGACGAGGCGTGCTACACGGCCTGCGACGCGGCCGGCACGACCGCGGCCCAGACGCAGGTCACCGACTTCTTCTCCTGCCTCTCCACGAACTGCGCGACCCAGTGCGGGTCGGGCGGCTCGGCGGACGCGTGCAACGCCTGCGTCGACGCCAACTGCTCGTCGCAGGCCGACGCGTGCGATCTCGGCGCGGTCGGCGCCAGCGGCTGCCTGACGATGGCGATGTGCCTGCAGGAGTGCCCCGACCTGCCGGCGGACGGCTCGGGCACCGCGTCCACCTGCCCGACGAACGCGGGGATCACCTGCTGGAACGACTGCTTCGTCGCGGCGGACCAGAACGCGGTCGATCTCTACCTGGCTTTCAACCAGTGCGCCGCGGACAACTGCGAGACGCAGTGCACCACCGGCTCCGAGACGGAGTGCCAGACCTGCATCACGACCAACTGCTCGGCGCAGCTCGGCGCCTGCCAGCGCGACGGCTAGGTCGCCCGGATTCGACCCCTCCGCGCCGGCGCCGGCCGGCGGTTCACGCCTGACGCTCTTGACCCGACCGCCCCGACCGGGTAGCTCCCAATCCGTGCGCCCCGGTCTTCGCGACCGGCGGGGAGGGCGAGCGGATGCTCTGCGTGACGGGCAACGAACGGTCGGTGGCGGAACTCGTCCGCCGGATCGAAAGCGCGCCGGAGGTCGGGCTGCACGAGGTGCGGCTGGACCTGCTGGACGGCATCCCGTCCGGCGTGTGCGCGCGGCTGCCGGCGCGCGAGAAGCTGATCGTGACCTGCCGGCCGAAACGGGAGGGCGGAGGATGGGACGGCCCCGAGGAGCGGCGCATCCGGCGGTTGCGCGAGGCGCTGGATGCGGGCGTCGGCTGGATCGACGTCGAGGGTTCGACGCCGGCCGAACTGCTGGATGAACTGTTGGGGGCGCCGGGACCGACGCGGCGGATCGTGTCCGCGCACCCGGCGGCGGGCGATCCGGAAACGCCGCTGGCGATGCTGGCGCGGCTGGGCGCCCACCGCGCCCACGTGCTCAAGCTGGCGCTGCCGATCGACGACGCCGCCGACCTCGCCGCCCTGCGCGACGCCGCCGCCGCGACGCGGCGCAAGGTCGTGGCGATCGGCACCGGTCCCGCCGGGACGCTGTCCCGGATCGCGTACCGCGCGTTCGGCAGCGAATGGACGTACGTGGCGGCGGACGAGCGGTCGCGGACGGCGCCGGGACAGTGGACGCTGGCGGAGGCGCGCCGCGCGGCGCTCGACCGGCAGGCGCCGCGGGTCTACGGGCTGCTCGGGGGCCCGGCGGCGCTGCGTTCGCCCGGCCCGCGCGTCTACAACGCCCTGCTGCCCCGCTCGGGACAGCCGCTGGCCTACGTGCCGTTGCCGACGTCGCGCCCCGCCCCCGTGCTCGAGCTGTTGCGGGCCGAGGTCCTCGCGGGGTTGTCGGTGACGATGCCGCACAAGGAGACGGTCCGCGACCTGCTCGACGAGGAGGCCCCCTCGGCCCGGCGGGCGGGGTCGGTGAACACGATCGTGTCGACGGCGGGCCGGCTGGTCGGTCATTCCACGGACGGCGAAGGAGCCCTCGGGGCGCTCGGAGGCCCCGCCGCGGTGGCCGGTCGCCGCGTGCT
>JAAZOP010000196.1 GCA_012797735.1 Myxococcales bacterium | reverse complement strand
GCGCCGTCCGCGGGCGCCCCGACCGGCGTGCCGATCCACGCCGCGATCGATGCCGAGGGGACGCTGCGCGTCGCCGTGGCCGGCGCTTCGCTGGCCTCGGCGCGCGACGACTCGCGGGGCCTGCGCAACACGGCGCCGCTGGTCCTCGACGCGGCGCTGACCCGGACGGCCGACGGCGCGCTCTCCCTCGCCGGCGCCGTCGAGAGCGACGGAGGCCTCGTCGCCGGACCGCAGGACGCGGTCGCCGGTCCCGTCCGCGCGGCGGTGGAGGTCGAATCGCGCGACGGCGAGTGGCGGCTGGTGCGGGGCGAGGCGGCCGCGGCCGGGGTGCGGCATGGGAACGTGCGCAGCGGCCCCGTCCAGGCCGAACTCGACCCCGCCGGCGGCGGGCGGTCGTCGCGCGTGCGCGCCACGGTCACCGGCCTGCGCAGCGGTCGCACGCGGATCGGCACCGTGACGGCGGACCTCACCGGCAACACGCGCGCGGGGAGCGGCGTCGTCCGGCTGGACGCCCCCGGCGCCGACGTTTCCGCCACCGTGCGGCTGCGGCTCGCCGACGACCGCGCCGTGGAAGCCGACCTCGAAGGCGGCCTGCTCGAGAGCGGCGGCACGGCGCTCCGCTTCCGCGGTTCGCTGCGGGCCGGCGCCGCCGGCCTGGAACTCCCCGGGCTGGCGGTCGAAGGGCAGGGGGCCAGCGGCCGGCTCGCCGGAACGCTGCGCGAGTGGCGCCGGTTGCGCTTCGAGGGCCGGATCGCCGATCTGCCGGTGGCGGCGCTGTTCGACCTCGCCGCCCTGCCGCGGTCCGCGGCGAGACTCGTCCACGGCGGCCGGCTCAGCGCGGAGTTCGAGGCGGGCGGGACGACGAGCGACCCGGCGGTTCGGTTCTCGGCGAACGTGTCGGGTCTCGCCGTCGCGTCGCTCGAACAGGTGGCCGGCGAGGTGACGGGGACTTTCGAGAACGGCGCGTTCCACGCTGCCGGAAGGGCGCAACTCGCCAACGGCGGCACCCTGGAGGGCGATCTGACGGTGCCCGCCGGCGGCGGGCTCGTGGCCTACCTCCAGGCCGCCGACGTGCCGCTGGACGCCCTGCGCCCGCTGCTGCCCGAGGCAGCGGCGTTGCGCGGAACGCTGGCCGACGGCAGTGCGCTGTATCACGCCGAGGAACGCGCGCTCGAAGTGCAGGTCCGGGTGCGGGACTTCGCGGCCGGCGATCTGTCGCCGTGGGACGGCTGGGCCGACCTGCGCTGCGCCGGGACGCGCTGCCGCGACCGATTCCGCTTCACGGGGCGGGGCGGCGCCGTGGCCGAGGGCGACGGACGCGTGGACCTCGCCCGACCCCTCCCCGAGTCGTCCGACCTGCGCCGCGACCTGCTCGAGACCGGCCGCTGGCTGCAGCGCATCGCCTTCGCCGACCTCGAACCGTCCGCCCTGGGCCTCGCCGGCCCCGGCGTTCCGGCCGGCCGTTTCTCCGGGACGGCCGTGCTGGCCGGCTCGCCGCTGCACCCCCGCGGGCGCGCGGAACTCGAAGGCCGGGACCTCCGCTGGACCGGACGCGAGGACCTCCCGCCGCTCCTCGCGCGGTTCGCCGCCGCCCTCGAGCCGGACGGGCTCCGCGTCGGCGCGCGCGTGACGGACGGACGGGGGACCGACCTGCGGGGCGTGGCCGAGTGGCCGGCGGGGTTGCGCGAACTGCTGGCCGGCGGCGACCTCCGCTGGCGCCCCGACCTGCGCCTCGCCGGCATCGCGTCCGGGGAAGTGCTGCGCCAGGCCCTGCGGGGGCGCGCCCAGCAGGCGCCGGCCGAACGGGTCGGGGTGGGCGCGCGGTGGCGGCCGGCCGACCGCCGCGGCCCGTCCCGGTGGACCGCCACGATCGTCGCCGACGAGCTGTCCGTCGGGGAGGCGCCGGTCGAGTCCGCCGCCGTCGCCCTCGACGGCCTCGGAACGCAGGTTTCCGTGCTGGGCGCCGTGCGGAACCGGGAGGCGGCGGCGCTGCACCTGGGCGGAAGCATCGAACTGCCGGCCGACCCCGGAACCCCGGTCCCGCCCGGCGGCGTGGAGGACGCCTTCCCCGAGCTCCGCTCGTTCGGGCGGTTCGACCCTGCCGCCGCGCGCCTCGACGTCCTGGCGGTCGCGCGCGGCCTCGACCTGGCCAGCCTGCCGTCGATCGCGGCGCTCGCGGACCTCCGCGGCCGCGCGAGCCTCGACCTGACCGTCGCCGGGCCGGTGCTCGCGCCGCAGGTCGCCGGCAGCTTCCACATCCAGGACGCCGGCTTCGTGCTCGTGCCGACCGCCCAGCGTTTCGAGCGCGTGGAGCTGTTGGGGAGCATCGGCGAGGGGCGGGTGACCGTCGAACGGGCCTCGGCCGCCAGCGGCGGCGGCCGTGCCTCCGTCGCGGGGACGATCGATGTCGTGCGGTTCGACGCCCCCACCTTCGACCTCCGGGTGGAGTCCACCGAGTTCCCGATCGTGGGCGAGGGGACGACCTACGGGCGGATCACCTGCGAGATCCGGATGCAGGGCGGTCTCGGCGTCCCGGGCGACGACGGGTCGGACGTCCGGCGGCTCGAGGCCGACCTCGTCGCCGGCGACTGCCTGCTCCTCCTCCCGCGACAACGTTCGCAGACCGTGATGGAGATGGGCGACCATCCGGACTTCGTCGTGGGCGGCCGGCGGGCCGCGGCGACGGAGGAGGAGGAAGACCGTGCCTCCGTCCCGCTCGACGTGGTGGTCCGCGTGGACGTCCCGGGCGAGCTGGTCGTGCGGCGCGAGGACATGCAGGTGGCCGGCGTCGGCCGGATCGTCTTCCGGAGCGAGCCTTCGCGCGACCAGGCCGCGGCCCTGTCCGGCGACGTCGAGGTCCGCCGCGGCTGGGCCGACATGTTCGGCCGGCGTTTCGACGTCGAGTTCGGGGAGGTCGTCTTCACCGGGCGTCACCCGATCGACGGCACGATCGACGTCCGGCTCGCCTCCGAGACCGCCGAGGGCCCGGTCTATATCGATGTCACCGGCACGCTGCGCCACCCGCAGATCCAGCTCACCAGCGACCCGCCGCGGGACCAGTCCGAGATCCTCGCCCTCCTGTTCCTCGGCCGGACCGAGGTCGCCGACGAGGAGCGCCTCGCCGTCGTCCAGCAGGCGGACCGGGTGGCCCAGGGCGTCGCCGAGGCGGTGGGGCTGGCCTTCTTCCAGTCCGAGGTGGCCCGGCGCTTCACCCCGCTGAGCGTCCTGCGCCTCGACCCCGGCCAGCAGGGGCTGAGCGACGCCCGGATCCGCGCCGGGATGAACCTGCTCAACAACCTGTACGTGGAGTACTCGTTCCAGCCGGCCGCGGACGAACTGCAGAACTCGAACGAGGGGCGCATCGAGTGGCTGATCCTGCGCAACCTGTCGCTCGAGGGGTACTTCGGCGACGCGCAGTCCGGCGGGATCCACCTGCAGTACCGGACCGAGTGGTAAGGCGGAGGAGGACCAGCGCCAGGAGGGCGAGGCACGTCGCCGGCGCACCCGCGGCCGGGACGCCGGCGACGCCGCAGTCGCACCCGGACCCGCCGCCCGGCACCAGCGACCCGCCCTCGGACCCGCCGTCCGCCGGCGCGTCGCCGCCGCCG
>JAAZOP010000195.1 GCA_012797735.1 Myxococcales bacterium | reverse complement strand
CGGTGGCGGCGGCGGTGGCGTTGGCGCCGCTGGTGCGGCGGCGCCGGTTCGATTTTTCCGGCACGTCCGGAGCGAGGTGAGTCGATGGGTGGACGTCGAAGGGGGAGGATGGGCCGGTGGGTGCTGGCGGCGCTGGCGGTCGCGGTGTCGGCGGGGTGCGAGCGTTCGCGCGAGGAGGTGATCGAGCAGACGCGGGAGCTGCGCGGGCTGCGGTTCGTGATCCGGGTGTACGCGGAGCCGTCGGACGCGTTGTGGAAGGCGATCAGCGACGCGTTCGACCGGGTGGAGGAGGTCCAGCGGCTGCTCAGCGAGTGGATTCCGGACAGCGACGTGTCGCGGCTGAACGAGGCGGCGGGGAGCACGGAGCCGCTGGCGGTGTCGCCGGAGCTGGTGCGGGTGTTGGAGGTGGCGCGGCAGGTGTCGGAGCGGAGCGGCGGGGCCTTCGACGTGAGCTGGGCGGTGTTGCGGCAGGCCTGGGGTGATTTCGAGCAGGCGGACATCGATCCGTTGTCGAAGCCGTTCCGGGCGAAGGTCGACCGGTTGCGGGCGAAGGTGGGGTGGGACAAGGTGGAGGTCGATCCGGCGGCGGGGACGGCGCGGCTGGCGGAGCGGGGGATGCAGATCGGCCTGGGGGGGATCGCGAAGGGCTTCGCGATCGACGAGGCGGCGTCGGTGTTGCGGCGTCTGGGCTTCCACGACTTCGTGATCGATGCCGCGGGTGACGTGCTGGTCAGCGGCCGCCGGGGGGGGCGGGACTGGAACGTGGGGATCCGGCATCCGCGGGGCGAGCCGGGGGAGACGTTCGCGCAGTTCCCGCTGCGCGACCGGGCGGTGGCGACGACGGGCGACTACGAGCATTTCCTCGAGGCGAGCGGCCAGCGCTGGCCGCACGTGATCGATCCGACGACCGGCTTCCCGGCGACGCGGTGTGTTTCGGCGACGGTGGTGCATGCGTCGGCGATGGTGGCGGACGCGTTGGCCACGGCCGCGTTCATCCTCGGGCCTGCCGCGGGCATGGAGTTGATCCGCGGGTATCCCGGGGCGGAGGCGGTGATCGTCGATCCGAACCTCGGGGTGCACGTCAGTCCGGGGTTGGAGCCGTGGGTCGGGGTGCGGTGGCTGAAGGAGTCGAAGCGGGAGACGCGCTAGGCGTGGCGCGGGGGCGGGGCGCGTGATGCTCGAGCGGCTGCTCGCCGGCACGACCCGCCGGTTGTTGCGGCACCGCGGGCTGGTGCTGGCCTGCTGGCTGGCGCCGTTGCCGTTGTTGCTGCACGGGGCCTACCACGTCGGGACGCGGTTGAAATCGATCCTTCCTTCGCGGCCGGGGGCCGATTCGTCGGTGGTGGCCGAGCGGCTGGCGCGCGAGTTTCCGCGGCAGGCGCAGTTCGTGGCGGAGCTGACCTTCCACCATCCGCGATCAACGGCGGACGACGGGCCGTTCCGCGAGAGCGTGGCGGCGGCGCACGCGGCGGCGCGCGGGTTGCCGTGCGTCCAGCGGTTGACCTCGTGGCCGGAACTGCCGTTGCGGAGCAGTTTCGTGTCGCCGGACGGGCACACGCAGATCTCGCTGGTCGAGATCGCGGCGGCGGCGGACGACTACGCGGCGGCCGAGCGGTGCGTGATCGAGTTGCGTCGGGTCGCGGCCCGGGTGCGTCCGGCGCTGCCGCTCGCGGACCTCGAGGTGCTGGTGACCGGGGCGCCGGCGGTCGACCACGACATCGGGCTGCGGGTGCGGCGGGACGCCCTGCGGGCGGAGCTGGTGGTGCTGGGGGTGAGCCTGGTGCTGCTGGTCTGGATGTTCCGGAGCGTGGCGGCGGCGTTCCTGCCGCTGGTGACGGCCGGGCTGGCGGTGGCGGCCTGCATGACGGTGGTCTGGGTGGTGGCGGCGCACGTGCGGCTGTCGGTGTACGTCTCGACCGTCTCGACGATGACGGGTCTGGCGTTGGGGCTGGACTACGCGCTGTTGTACGTGAACCGTTTCCGGGAGGAGGTGGCGGGTGGTCGGGGGGTGGGCGAGGCGTTGGAGGTCGCGTCGGCGACGGCCGGCCGGGCGATCCTCGGTTCGGGGGGGCTGGTGCTGGTCGGTTTCGCCGGGCTGTTGATCCCGGACCTCGGGCTGGCGCGGTCGATCGGGCTGGCGGGGGCGTTGACGGTGGCCGGCACGCTGTGTTCGACGCTCACGCTGCTGCCGGTGTTGCTGTCGTTGTTTCCTCGGCGGCTGGACTGGCCGCGGTGGAACTGGTTCCGGGCGAGCCATGCGGCGGTCGATCGGTTCTGGGAGCGGTGGAGCCGGTGGGTGTTGCGCCGGCCGGCGTGGCCGGTGCTGGCCGGGGTGCTGGTGGTGGCCGTCTGCGCTCCGCGGCTGGGGGAGCTGCGGGTGCACAACCCGCGCCACGAGGTGATTCCGCCGGAGGTGGAGGCGCGGCGGGGTCTGGCGCGGGTGCTCGAGGTGGCGGGCGAGGGCGACCTGTATCCGATCGTGGTGGTGTTGCGGGCGGAGGACGGGGTGACGTTCCGGGACGCGGAGCGGCAGCGGAGGTTCCTGGGGTTGCTGGAGCGGATCCGCGGGTGGCCGGAGGTCGGGAAGGTGTTGTCGGCCGACCTGTTGATGCACCTGTCGGTGGAGCTGTTCGGCCGGCGGGTGGGTTACGGTTTCGGCGACGGTTTCGCCGGCCGGTTCGTCAGTCGCCGGGCGGACCACGTGTCGTTCGTGGTGCAGGCGCGAGCGTCGGACGACGCGACGTTGTCGGCGCTGGTGGTGCGGTTGCGGCGCGAGCTGCCGGGGCTGCTGGCGGAGTCGGATCCCGGGTTGCGAGGCTGGGTGGGGGGGGCTCCGGCGCGCGACTGGGAGACGCGGACGGAGTTGACGGGGAGTCTGCCGGTGATGATCCCGGCGGTGGCGTTGGCGGCGTTCGTGTGGATGGCGTTCCTGTTCCGCTCGCTGCTCGTGCCGGTCAAGGCGCTGCTGCTCAACGCGGCGTCGCTGGCGACGACGTACGGCATCCTGGTGCTGGTGTTCCAGCAGGGGTGGGGGTTCGGGTTGTTGGGGACGGGGGGGCCGCCGCCGGGGGGGTTGAGTTTCGTCACGCCGGTGATCCTGTTCTGCATCCTGTTCGGGGTCTCGATGGACTACGAGGTGTTCCTCGTGTCGCGGATCCAGGAGGCGTACCGGCGGCGGGTGGGGTCGGGTTCGCCGGCGGCGGAGCGGGAGGGGGCGCATCGCGAGGCGATCCACGAGGGTCTGTCGCGGACGGGCGGGATCATCACGAACGCGGCGCTGGTGGCGACGTTGACCTTCGCGGCGTTCCTGTCCGGGTCGTTGTTGCCGATGAAGGAGATGGGCTTCGCGCTCGCCCTGGCGGTGGCGTTCGACGCGACGGTGGTGCGGATGATGCTGGTCCCGGCGCTGTTGCGGTTTCTCGGGCGGCGGGCCTGGTGGTGGCCGTTCAGCGGTTCCGGGCCGCGCGGCGGTGTTCCTCGTACGTCCGGCTGAAGATGTGGGTGCCGCTGCCGTCGGAGCGGGCGACGTAGTAGAGGTAGTCGGTGGGTTCGGGGTCGAGGGCGGCGCGGAGGCTGTCGAGGCTCGGGTTGCCGATCGGGCCGGGGGGCAGGCGGGGGCGGCGGTAGGTGTTGTAGGGGTTGGCCGGGTCGGCGAGCATGGTGCGGGTCGGCGGGCCGTGGCCGGTGTAGCCGGCGCACGACGGGAGTTGCGGGAGGCGGCGGCAGCCGTAGGCGGCGGTGGGATCGACCTGGAGGCGGTCGAGGGCGGGATCGAGGCCTTCGAGGCGGTTCCACAGGACGGAGGCGATCCGGGGTCGTTCGGCGGCCGCGGCGGTCTCGGCCTCGACGAGGGAGGCGATCGTGACGAGGGCGAGGCGGCCGTCGGTTCCGAGTTTCCGCGCGGCGGCGGCGACACGTTCCGGGTGTCGTTCGAGCAGGGCTCCGGCGCGTTCGTGCCAGGTGCGGACGAGGCGGGCGACGACGCGCGGGGCGGGGGTGGGGACGGCGAGCCGGTAGGTGGCGGGGAAGAGGAAGCCCTCGGCGTCGCCGGCGGGGAGGCCCAGGCTGCGGGCGAGGGCGGGATCGGTGGCGGCGGCGATGAATTCGCGCGCGGGGCAGACGCCTCGTCGTTCCAGTTCGCGGGCGATGTCGAAGATCGTCCAGCCTTCGCGGACGGCGACGGTCGTCTCGAGGCGGACGGGTCGAGGGGCGGCGAGGAGGGCGAGGGCGGCGACGGCGGCGGCGGTCAGGGCGGCGGCGGCGACGAGGGCGACGGTGGCGGCGGTGCGGCGGGTCACGGGTGGGGCTCCTGGCGGGCGGCGAGCCAGCTTTCGAGGAGCAGGGCGGCGGCGGCGGAGTCGACCGCTCCGCGGCGGTGCTTTCGTTTCCGGCCCGCGGCGATCATTTCGCGGTGGGCCTGGGTCGTGGTGAACCGCTCGTCGAACAGTTCCACCGGCCGTCCGGTGGCCCGTTCGACGGCCGCCGCGAACCGGCGGGCCGACTTGGCCGCGGGTCCTTCGCGGCCGTCGAGGCCGATCGGCAGGCCGACCACGATCCGTTCGACCTGTCGTTCGGCGACGAGGCGTGCGATGGCGGCGAGGTGGCCGTCGCCGGCGGTCACCTCGATCGGGGGCTGGGGGAAGGCGAAGGAGCCGCCGGGGTCGGACAGCGCGACGCCGACGCGGCGGGAGCCCGGGTCGAGGGCGAGGACGATCATCGGGGGGGAGTCTACCCCGGACAGCACCAGACGCAGTAGCCCAGGTGGCAGACGTCGTCGCCGATGCAGTCGTCGTCCACGGTGCACTCGGTGCCCGGCGGGCGGCAGACGCCGTCGCAGGCGCTGATCACGTCATCCCAGTAGAAGCAGACGAGGCCGGCGGCGCAGCCGTGGGGATCCTCGCCGGTCGCGTCGCAGGGGGCGCCGGCGGGATTCGGTCCCGCCGGCGGGCAGTCGGGCCACAGGACGGTGGGCCACAGTTCCCAGCCGTCGGTTTCCGAGTCGACGAGGTAGCCTTCGGTGACGACGGGGCCCATCGGGTGGGGCGGGCTGCAGCTCGGGGAGCACTCGTCGCCGGAGCAGTCCCAGGCGCGGCCGCAGGTCGAGCCGCGCAGGGAGATGGTGCAGTCGAGGGTGTGCTGGACGGGGTTGTGGAAGCAGTCGCAGTCGCAGTCGTCGCAGCAGTCGCAGGAGTCGGGGCCGAGGGTGTCCCATCCGCGGAGGGTGATCACGCGGCCGCGGTACTGTTCCCACCCGCCGGGCGGTTCGACGGAGGCCTGGAACAGGCCTGCGGAGGGCGGCGTCGCGGGCGACTCGCAGACGTCCTCGACACCGACGCAGGTTCCCGCGGCGCAGCGGGCTTCGTAGTAGCGGCGCGAGATGCCCATGCAGCGGGCGCAGGGGACCCGGCAGGTGGGGTCGGAGGAGGGGGTCCAGGTCGTGCCGAGCGGGTGGAGGCACGGGTCGGCCTCGAGGCGGCGGCGGGGAACGGCGACGGGGTCGGGATTGCAGCAGCGATCTTCCTCGAGCGCGACGACGCAGTCGTCGTCGGTGAGGCACTCGGCGCCGTCCGGCAGGGGCGCGTCGCGCGTGTCGGGGAGGTCGCGTCGCGTGTCGGCGAGATCGGCGGCTTCCCAGCCGGCGTCGCCGGGGGTGTCTTCGGCGCCGGCGTCGCCGTCGCTGTAGGACTGGTAGCATCCGACCGCCGCCAGTCCGACCGCCAACATCCGTCCCTTCATGGGTCACCTCGCGATTCGGATCCTACTCCACGGCGGCGTTCGCGGGAACGCCTGTGCGGGTCCTGGTGTTTCGCCGGGGAGTGGCCGGGGTCCGGGGTGGTGGGTCGGGTGTCGACTGCCACCTTGTCTACGCACCCCGGGTAGGCCGGGTGGCGGTTGGCGGGTGTAGTCGAATGTGTGTCTCGTTTGGGAGTTGTTTGATTACGGGAGATTGGGATGGTGACAATCTTGTGACGATTCGGCACGCGGGTCGCTTGCTGGGGGGCCGACCCGAGGGAGAGGCATGAACAACACGAAGCCTGGGAAGTTGCCGAGGGAGCCGTTGTCGTTCTGGATGGAGGGGCGGGGGCATCGGTTCCGGGTGCGTTCGCGTTCGTACCTGGTGGGTGGGACGTTCAACCTGATCAACCTGATGACGCGGTACGACGTGGAGGGGCGGGAGCACCTGTTGGAGGCGGTGGAGCGGGCGGCGGCGTCGGGGCGTGGTCTGATCACGGTGAGCAACCACGTGTCGTTGTTCGACGACCCGATGGTGTTGGTCAAGGTGTTGCGGCTGCGGAACTTCAACGTGCAGACGAAGTGCTGGTGGAGCACGGCGTGTGCGAGCAATTTCAACCCGCAGGGGAAGGGGTTCGGGGCGCGGGCGACGCGTTGGTTCAACGAGGTTTCGAACATGGTGTTCATGGCCCGTGCGCACAAGGGGTGTCGGGCGCATGAGCTGCCGGAGTCGCTGGTGGGGACGTTGGGGCCGCGGTTGGGGTGGAAGCGGTTGGAGTTGTTGGAGGGGAAGGCGCGGGAGGCGGGGCTGGACGTCGAGGGCTACTTGCGGAGGTTCGTGACGGCGCGGCCGGGGGAGGAGCCGACGTCGTTGGACCAGCTGGGGATGTTGGAGGCGTGTGCGCGGGTGAACGCGGGGGACTGGCTGCATTTCTTCCCGGAGGCGGGGCGGTCGCGGAACCTGTCGTTGCGGCCGGCGCGGCCCGGGGTGGGGAAGGTGATCTACCATTCGCCGGAGGCCGAGGTGGTCCCGTTGTGTTTCTACGGGACGCAGGACGTGTTGCCGGTGGGGGCGGTATTTCCGCGGCCGTTCCGCCGGGTGGTGGTTTCGGTGGGGCGGCCGTTGTCGGCGCCGGTACTGGACGGGTTGCGGCGGGGTCCGGCGGTGGTGGAGACGTTCGCGGAGATTTCGCGGTTTGCGTTGGCGGGGGTGGCGGCGTTGCGGCCGGGGGTATTGGCGCGGTACATGGGGGCGCAGGCGGCGTTCGATCTGTTGGCGGAGGAGGCGGCGGAGGAGGCGTTGGCGGCGCAGGCGGGCGAGACGCCGGTGCCGGCGGTGCCGCGGTCCGAGCCGCTTCCCTGGCCGGCGGTGGCGGACGGGTCGGATCGTCCGGGACGTCGGGTTTCGGTTTGACTTTTCGGCGGCCCGTCCGGGTCGCTTGACCTCCGTTCTCCTCCTCGCTGGGGGCGACCGATCGGGTCTGGGGGGCCCGGGCGGGAGCCCCGCGGTGTGCGGGGGGCGGGGATTCCGGAATAGTCCTTTCCTTCGGGGTGTTGAGGGTTGACAAACGGCCGCGCCGGCTTATGGTGCGCGGCGTTTTGTGCATTGCGGCGCCCTTGGGACGGGGTGCCGCGCGATCGGACGTCGGGTGGTCGTCGAGGAGGTCACAGGCGGATGGCTGGAACGGAGACCATGGTCACGGCGCGCGACGTGACGAAGTACTACGGGTTGCACCGCGCGGTGGATCGGATTTCGTTCGACCTGCATTCGGGCGAGGTGCTGGGCTTCCTGGGGCCCAACGGGGCGGGGAAGACGACGACGATGAAGATGTTGACGTGCTTCCTGGCGCCGACGGCGGGGAGCATCAAGGTCAAGGGGCACGACGTTTCGGAGGAGCCGCTGCGGGTGCGGCAGATGATGGGGTATCTGCCCGAGAACGCTCCGTTGTACCCCGACATGACGGTGATGGGTTTCCTGCGGTTCTGTGCGGAGGTCCGTGGGATCACGGGTCGCGAGCGGGACCTGCGGGTGGGGCGGTCGGCGGAGCAGTGCGGGATTGCGGACCGGATGCGCGATCCGATCGGCATCCTGTCGAAGGGGTTGCGGCAGCGGGTGGGGTTGGCGCAGGCGATCCTGCCCGACCCGGAGATCCTGATTCTGGACGAGCCGACGAGCGGTCTGGACCCGAACCAGATCGTGGAGATCCGGGGCATCGTCCGGGAGTTGGGCCGGACGAAGACGGTCATCCTCTCGACGCACATCCTGTCGGAGGTCGAGTTGACCTGCCGGCGGGCGATCATCGTGAACCAGGGGAGGATCGTCGCCGACGCGCCGTTGGAGGAGTTGCGCGGCCAGTTGCGGGAGGAGCGGCGGCGGTATCTGTTTGCGGTGGGAGCCGGGTCGAGCGGCGTCGTGCCGGGGGAGGCGGAGGTCCGGGAGCGGTTGCGGGCGATGTAGTGGGTGGAGGACGCGACGCTGGTGGATCGGGGGCCCGGGGAGCCGCCGACCTGGTCGATCGTGGCTTCGACGATGAACGACCTGCGGCCGGAGTTGTTCCGGCTGGCGATGGAGCGGGGCTGGTCGGTGTTGGAGTTGCACCACGAGCTGGCGACGTTGGAGCAGGTGTTCCTGCGGTTGACGCAGGAGGATCTCCAGCCGTCGCAGGGCAACTAGGAGGGATGGGATGCGCACCACCTGGGTCATCGGCAAGCGGGAGTTCGCAGCCTACTTCGGCTCGCCGCTCGCCTACGTCGTGACTTCGATCTTCCTCTTCCTGCTGGGTCTGTTCTTCTTCTTCGGGGTGTTCCACCAGGATGTGGGCTGGCCGTTCTACGTGCGGAAGGTGGCGAGTCTGGACAACCTGTTCAACGGGAGCCAGTTGTTGTTCCTGTTCCTGGTGCCGGCGATCACGATGCGGCTGTTCGCGGAGGAGCGGCGTTCCGGGACGTTGGAGTTGTTGACGACGTTGCCGGTGCGGGACATCGAGGTCGTGCTGGGCAAGTACTTCGCGGCGTTCGCGTACCTGCTGGTCGTGCTGGCGTTGACGGCGGTGTATCCGATCTACGTCGCGACGCTCGGGCGGCTCGACTGGGGGGCGGTGGCGGCGGGCTACGTCGGTCTGGCGCTGGTGGGGCTCGGGTATCTGGCGATCGGGGTCTTCGCGTCGTCGTTGACGCAGCACCAGGTGGTGGCGTTCGTGGTGGCGCTGGTGGTGGCGTTGCCGTTCTTCTTCCTGCACAAGGTGAGTTTCCTGTTCGGCCCGGGCGTGGGGAACGTGCTGGAGTTCCTCGCCTTCCGTCCGCATTTCGACGGCATCGCCCGCGGGGTGCTCGATTCGAGCCACATCCTCTACTTCCTGGGCGTCGCGGCGATCTTCGTCTTCCTGGCCCACCGGCTGGTGGGCGGCCGGCGGTGGAGGTAGCGTCATGACGCGCGCGTTGCAGGTGTTGTTCCACCAGAGCCCCTACTGGGGCTGGTTCGTGGCGGCGATCCTGTTGTTGGCGCCGCTGTGCGCGTGGTTGTTGGTCGAGCGATTCGCGGGGCAGTCGCGTTCGGTGGTGCGCTGGCGCTCGACGTTCTTCACGATCTTCGTGGTGCTGGACCTGATCCTGTTGATCGTGCTCGGCTCGCTGCACACGACGCGGGTCGACCTGACGCGGGACAAGCTGTACTCGTTGTCGCCGGTGAGTCGGGAGCTGGTGTCGAAGCTGGACGACACGGTGACGGCGGAGGTGTTCTTCCCGGAGGACGTGCCGCCGGAGATGGTGCCGTTGCGGGAGTCGCTGGCGGATCTGCTCGACGAGTACCGGGCGGCGTCCGGCGGGCAGCTCGTGGTGCGGTATCTCGACCCGAGGGAAGCGGGGGTGGTGGAGCGGGCGAAGGCGATCGGGATCGAGCCGGCGCCGTACGTGGCGATGGAGGCGGGGACGCCGGTGACCAAGGAGGTGATGCGCGGGGTGGCGGTGACGTACAAGGGCCGCACGGAGCGCATCCCGGTGGTCGATCGGGACGTGGGGTTGGAGTACCAGCTGACGACGTTGTTGCGGACGTTGACCGGGAAGCCGGTGAAGCTCGGGGTGTTGACGGGGCACAAGGAGTTGCAGGGAGCGTTCGACCAGCCCCAGTTTTTGGAGACGCTGAAGAACGTGTTGTCGTACCACGACGTGGTGACGGTGAACCTGGAGGGGGGGGCGAAGCCGGTGCCGGCGGACGTGCAGGCGTTGTTGATGGCGACGCCGGCGGACCCGCTGGTCGAGGCGGAGTTGTATCAGCTCGACCAGTTCCTGATGCGGGGGGGCGCGCTGGCGTTCTTCGGCAACGGCTTCACGGTGATCGAGCCGCCGCCGCAGATGCAGATGATGGGGCAGATGCAGCTCCCCGAGATCAAGCCGCTCGACGCGGCGCTCGACGGCTGGCTGGCGCACGTGGGCGTGAAGCTCGGGGACGACGTGGTGTTGAGCGATGCGGCGGCCGACGAGGTGCCGCAGCGGGTGACGGGGGTGCGAGTGACGCGGGGCGGCGCGGTGCAGCCGGAGTATTCGAAGTTCACGGCGGTGTTCTCGACGCAGGAGCTGGCCGAGGACCACCCGGTGACGTTCGGGATCGACAAGATCTCGGTCTCGCAGGTATCGACGGTGGACCTGTCCGAGGCGGCGCGGGGGCGGGCCGACGTGCGGTTCGCGGTGTTGCTGCAGTCGTCGGAGCAGTCGTGGCTGGGGAGTTCGAGCGAGGTGATGTTCCCGATGGCGCTCGGGGGGATGCCGCCGCAGGAGCCGCCGGAGCTGCGGGACACCTCGACGGACGAGGAGCGGCAGCGCGCGCAGCGGGGCTCGCGCCCGCTGATGGTGGCGCTCGAGGGTCCCCTGTCGAGCTACTTCGCGGGCAAGGACGTGCCGGCGCCGGCGTCGGCGGAGGGTCGGAAGGACAAGTCGGACGGGGCGGTGCGGGTACTGGCCTTCGGTTCGTCGGTGCCGTTGATCCCGGAGGCGCTGAAGGCGGGTCTGGCGGGCGTCCCGCGGTGGCGGCCGATCCCGAACCTGCTGCTCAACACGGTCGACTGGCTGCTGTCGGAGAAGGGGTTGCTCGAGGTGCGCGGGAAGAACGCGGAGCCGCCGCCGTTCAAGACGCCGCTGCCGGACGACGCGCACCAGAAGAAGTTCACGTGGCTGCTGACGGTCGGTTGGCCGGCCTTCATCGTCGCGTTGAGCCTGGGTGCGATGGTGCTGGTCCGGGCGTACCGCCGGGCTCCGTTGCCGGGGGGTGGGCGTGACGGGCAGCGGGGCGAGCGGGGAGAGAAGCCGGTCGACGGCGCGGCGCCGAAGGCCCGGGTGGGGGCGGCGCCGGCGGTCGAGGGGGGGGAGAAAGGTGAGGCGGTCGAGGAGCAGTCCTCCGGGAAGGAGGTGAAGCCGTGAAGCGGACTCCGATCATCGTGGTCGCGGTGTTGTTCGTGGTGGAGGTGCTGGTGTTGGCGGTGGCCACGCCGGCGCCGCCCGTCGGGCAGGTGCGTGCCGAGACGCTGGCGCTGGGGGACGACTACACCGGCGTGACGTTGACGATCGACCGGCCGGCGCCGGAGAAGGCGGAGGCCGCGGAGAAGCCGGAGGGGGCGGGGGACGACCTGCTGGGGGGCGGGGAAGCTCCGGCGGCGCCGGCGGGCCAGGAGGGGCGGGAGATCATCGAGCTGGCGTACGAGGGAGGGAAGTGGTTCCTGCGCAAGCCGCTCGAGTTCCCCGCGTCGAAGGCGGACATCGACCGTCTCGTCGAGCACCTGAAGGACCTCGACTTGGCGGAGGTTCCGGCGACGAAGGCGCGGGAGGAGCTGGGGCTGGACGAGAAGCAGGGGATCCGCATCACGGCGTCGCGGGACGGCCGGCCGGTGGTCGACCTGATCGTGGGCCACACCAGCGAAGGCCGGACGTTCGTGCGGAAGCCGGACGAGTCGGCGATCTGGACGGTGGAGGGGTTGCAGCGGGACGAGCTGACGCGGTCGGTGGACGACCTGCGGGAGCATCAGATCTTCGACCTGGAGGCGGGGAATCTGACGCAGATCACGGTGGCGCGGGGGCGGGGCGAGAAGACCTTCGTGCAGAAGGACAAGGTCTGGATGCTCGAGCCGGCCGACGAGAACTGGCTGGCGGACGCCTCGAAGATTTCGGGCGCGGCGGGGGCGTTGGCCCGGCTGCGCGCGACGAAGTTCGCCGACAACCCTTCGACGGAGGTGACGGGGTTGGGCGGGTTGTTCGCGGGGGCGATGGTGACGTTCGTGGAGCAGCCCGAGGGGAAGACGCCGACGACGTACAAGCTGCTGGTGGGCAACCTGGACGAGGCGAAGGAGAACTACTACGTGATGCGGACCGACCCGGGGGCTCCGGCGCCCGAGACGGTGTATCTCGTGTCGAAGTACACGATCGAGCGGGTGATCGGGTCGGAGACGACGGGGCTGGACGAGTACCGGGAGCGGCGGGTGGTGCGGGACATCGCGAGCGACCAGATCCGCACGGTCGCGGTGACGCTCGGGGGCGCCACGCTGACGTTCACGAAGGGGGAGGGGACGGACGAGTGGAAGCCGGCGGAGGGTTCGGCGTTCGCGAAGGCGGACGGGGCGACGATCGCGGCGGTGACGCGGAAGCTCGGCACGTTGCGCGCGGACGACTTCGTGGCGATGCCGGTTGTGCCGGTGGAGGGCGGTTCGCTGACGCTGAAGGACCTGATCGAGAACTTCCCGCAGGACATCCGCGACGCGATGCGGACGGACGCCGGGGGCGGCTCGGTCGGGCAGCTCCGGGTGGCCAACGTGCTGACGCAGAACTCGATGTTCCTCGAGCAGATGGCGGGTCTGTACGCGGTGATCTACCCGGACAACGCGGCCGCGGCGGCCGCGGGGATCCGGACGTTGGCCGGCGAGCTGCAGGGGACGTTCACGTCGTTGCGGGACCCGTTGTTGGCGTTGGCGGCGAAGGTCGAGGCGCCGACGCCGGGGGTGCCGGTGCGGTGGACGTTCACGACGGCCGACAACAAGACGCTGAACTTCTACATCGGGGGGACGACGCCGGACGGCAAGCGGCCGGTCTACACGGACGCTCCGGGTGACCGGCAGGTCTATCTGCTCGCCGGCGACAAGCTCGGGGATCTGGCGATCGAGGATCTCAACGACCTGCGCGCCCCGCGTCTGCTCGGGGACGTGTCGAGCGACCGGGTGACGGCCGCGGCGTTCTCGAACGCGGGGAAGAGCTGGTCGTTCCAGCATCCGATCGGGGGCGGCTGGAGCGCGGCCGCGGGGACGGCGCTGGCGGGGTTCGACCCGGAGAAGCTGGCGTCGCACGTCCGCCGGGTGTTGGAGATCGAGGCGGTGAAGTTCGTGCGGACGTCGGCCGAGGCGGCGGGGCTGGGGGCGCCGGCGGCGGTGGTGCGGTTGACGTGGATTCCGGAGCCGCCGGCGGCGGCGGAGGGGGCGCCGGCGCCTCCGGCGCCGGGGCCGAAGACGGTGACGATCGAGGTGGGGGGGGAGAATGCGGAGGGGCAGCGCTGGGTGCGTCTGACAGGCCTGGACCCGCTGCTCGACGCCGGCATCTTCCTGGTGGCCAAGGGACCGGCGGCGGATCTGCTGTTCGAGCCGTCGAAGGTGACGAAGAGCGAGGAGGCGTCGTCGTCGTCGTCGCCGGCGTCGCCGGCGGCGGTGCAACCGGGCGAGGATCTGGTGCACCTGCTGGGTGGTGGGGCGGCGGCGCCTGCTCCTGCGCCGGCTGCCGCTGCGCCGGCACCGGCGGCGGCGCCGGCACCGGCCGCTGCGCCTGCCCCTGCTCCGGCCAATCCGTAGGCGGGAGCGCGGCGACGGGGGGAGCGACGCGGGCCGAGCACGAGCGCGATCACGTCCACGACCACGATCACGTCCACGATCACGATCACGATCACGGGGGGGGCGCTCACGCTCACGCTCACGCTCACGCTGACGGGGGGGGGCGCGATCACGATCACGATCACGATCACGCTCACGCTCACGCTCACGATCACGATTGGGAGGGGGTGCTTCTCCTGGAGGGCGAGGTGGGATAGGGTGCGGCGGGCTTTGGGGGGAGGGGTGGGAGTTGAGCGGGGAGCGTTCCAGCGATCCGACGGCTTTGGCCGGAACGATACTGCCGGCGGGGGAGCGGGCCTACCGGGTGGTGCGGCCGATCGCGACGGGCGGTTTCTCGGTGGTGTATCTGGCGCGGCGGTCGGACCCGTTCGGGCGGGAGGCGGGGCGCGAGGTGGCGGTGAAGGTGTTGGATCTGCCGCACCTGCACGAGCGGTTGCGGGACGCTCCGCCGGCGTTTCTCGATCCGGACGCGCCGCTGGCGCAGCAGATGGCGGAGGTGCGGGAGCGGTTCGTGAACGAGGCGCACCTGTTGCGGCAGTTGCGGCATCCGAACATCGTGGCGGCGCTGGACGAGGGGGAGTTGCCGGGGCCGCGGGGGCGGGCGCCGTTCTTCGTGATGGAGTACGTGCCGGGGGCGGACGTGGGGGAGATCGTGCGGCGCAGCGGGGCGTTGGACTGGCCGGCGGCGCTGGCGATCGTCGGGGCGCTGTTGTCGGCGCTGGCGTACCTGGAGCGCGAGGGGGTGATGCACCGGGACGTGAAGGCGGCGAACCTGCTGGTGCGCCCTTCGGCGCGGGCGGTGCCGTCGGCGGCGGACGTGCGTCTGATCGACTTCGGGTTGGCGACGGCGATGACGCGGGTGCCGCGGCGGGCGCAGGTGCTGTTTCCGCGCGAGGTGCCGACGCGGCCGGGAATGTGGTGGGGGACGCTGGCCTGGTGTCCGCCGGAGCGGCTGGCGCCGTTTCTGGCGGGCGGGGAGGAGGCGCCGGACGTGCAGGTCGACCTGTGGGGGGCGGGGCTGGTGGCGTACCTGTGCCTGACCGGGGTGCAGCCGTTCGAGCGTGGGCGGTTCGCGACGGACGCGGACCAGTTCGCGGCGTTGATCGAGGGGCGGTATCCGCGGCCGCGGGCGTTGCGGCCGTCGCTGACGCCGGCGCAGGAGGGGGTGTTGTTGCGGGCGCTGGCGCTGCGTCCGGCGGACCGTTTCCGGGATGCGAACGAGTTCTGGGCGGCGTTGCGCGAGGCGGCGCCGGGTTGAGCCGGGCTACCAGAGCATGTCCTGGTCTTCGACGACGCCGGGGACGCCGTCCAGTTCGAGGGGCGGGCGGCCGGGGAGGGCGAGGGTGCCGTGGAAGTGGCCGGCGACCTGGGCGAAGCGGGAGGAGATGACGCCGAGCCGCCGGTCTTCGCGGTGCATTGCCTGCGGAGCG
Organism: Myxococcales bacterium; assembly: GCA_012797735.1. Classification (GTDB taxonomy): domain Bacteria; phylum Myxococcota_A; class Polyangia; order DRWM01; family JAAZOP01; genus JAAZOP01. The sequence goes on along the minus strand of JAAZOP010000195.1, from coordinate 6,119 downwards.
AACTCGAGGTTCGCGGCGTCGTCGCCGGTGCGGACGCGCCAGGGGGCGAGGGGGCGTCGGAGGTCGTGGGTGAAGCGTCCTTCGGGGAGGGGGTAGAGCACGTCGCCGACCCACGCGACGCATTCCGCCTCGCCGACGAAGCCCTGGACGAGGTTGAGGGCGACGCGTTCGCCGCTGCGGGCGCGGCCGAGGGCGAAGCACCAGTTCCAGACGGTGTGCCGGGGCGGGTAGCCGTGGGAGTAATCGATGCCGGCCTCGGCGCGGTCGAGGTCGAAGGTGCGGCCGGCGGCGCGGAGGGTGCCGGTGACGGGGAGGAGGGCGCGTTTCTGGGTGGCGGCGATCGCGCCCGGCCGCGGTTCGGCGATCGCGGAGAGGGGGGGCGGGGCGCCGGTCGATTCGAGCCTGGCCTCGAGGAGCAGGTCGTCGAGTTCGGCGTGGACGGTCCAGGCGGTGGCGCCGGCGGGGCGGACGACGGCGGCGCGTCGCCGGCCGAGGGTGAAGCGGGCTTCGGCGCCTTCCTCGGGGAAGCCGTTGACGGAGCCGAGGAAACCGGGGCCGAGGGCGGAGCGGTCGGACAGCCGGCGTCCGGAGGAGCGTTCGACGGCGAAGGCGAAGGTGCTGGCGGCGTAGGAGAGATCGACGATCGCCAGGCCGAGGAAGACCTCGTCGGAGACGATGCCGACCCAGGTCCAGCGCTTGTGTCGGGCGAGGCGGAAGAGGGTGCCGCGGCGCAGGGGGGCGAGGTCGACGGGGGGGAGGGGGCCGCGGTAGGAGCCGAGGGCCGGGGTGCCGCGGGCAGGATCGATCACGGATTCGGGCGGGGGGAGCAGCCTGCGCATCGGGCGGCCTCCTGGTTCGCGCTGGCAAACGTAGCACGTTGTGCTAGGTTCCGTCGCGGCCCGAGAAGGGCCGGGGGTGGTTTCGCGATCGGCGGGCGGACGGCAAGCGCCCGCGGGAGGATGGAAGATGGCGGCACGTGCGAGGCTCTGCGGATGGTGGCTGGCGCTGGTTGCGCCGTGGGCGGTGTGGCCGGCCTCGGGGTGCGGCGACGACGATTCCGGAGGCGACGCCGACGTGGCGGACACGGGGGCGGATGCGGACGCGGATGCGGACGCGGACGTGGAGCCGGACGTGGAGCCCGACGCGGACGTGGGGCCGGACGGCGACGGGCCGGGGGACGTTCCCGACGGGGAGACGACGCCGCCGCGGCGGTTGACGATCCTGCACACGAACGACATGCACGCGCATCTGATGGGGACGGGGCCGGAGCTGGAGTACACGCCGTTGACGACGGGGGACGACCCGACGGTCGGGGGTGCGGCGCGGCTGGCGGCGTTGATCGCGCAGCGGCGGTCGGCGCTGGAGGCGGCGGGCCACGACGTGATCGTCACCGATTCCGGCGATTTCTCGATGGGCACGTTGTTCTCGATCCTGGACGAGGTGGCGGCGCCGTCGTTGCAGTTCTTCGAGTTCGTGGGGTACGACGCGATCACGATCGGCAACCACGAGTTCGACTGGACGCCGGCGCACCTGGCGGCGACGATCGCGGCGGGGGTGAGCGCGGGTTTCCACGTGCCGATCCTGGCGACGAACATGGTGACGGACGCGGCGGACCCGGGGGACGACGACCTGGAGGAGCTGGTGTCGGCGGGGGCGATCGTCCCGACGGCGACGCTGGATCTGCCGGGCGGGTTGCGGGTCGGGTTGTTGTCGTGGCTGGGCGAGAACGCGGCGGAGGTGGCGCCGCTGGCGGCTCCGGTGACCTTCGACCAGGACCTGGCGCACGCGCAGGCGGCGGCGGCGGCGTTGCGGGCCGGCGGGGCGGACGTGGTGGTGGCGCTGACGCACATCGGTCTGCCGTACGACCAGAGCGACGACGACCTGGCGGCGGCGGCGCCGGACATCGACATCATCGTCGGCGGGCACAGCCACGACGCGCTGGCCGAGGTGCGGGTGCCGGACGGGACGGACACGCTGGTGGTGCAGGCCGGTTCGTACACGCGGTTCCTCGGGGAGTTGACGGTCGAGATCGACGGGGGCGCGGTGCGGCTGGTCGACTACACGCTGCACGAGATCGACGACACGATCGCCGGGGACGCGACGGTGCAGGGTCTGGTGGAGATGGCGATCGACGGGCTGGACGACACGGTGTTGGGGCCGATGTTCGGCACGTCGTACCGGGCGCGGGTGGCGGAGACGGCGTTCCCGCTGGCGACGCCGGGTTTCGCCGAGTCGAACCTGGGCGACCTGGTGACCGACGCGTTCCGGACGGTGGCGGCGGCGGTGACGCCGGGGGACCCGGTGGTGGCGGCGTTCGAGTCGGACGGGGTGATCCGGGACGACCTGCTGGTGGGCGACGAGGGGGTGATCTGTTTCGCCGACCTGATGCGGGTGTTGCCGTTGGGGATCGGGCCCGACCGCATCCCAGGCTACCCGCTGGTCAGTTTCTGGGTCGATGCGCTGGAGCTGCGGGCGGCGTGCGAGGTGTCGGCGAGCCTGGCGGCGATCGGCGGGAGCGACTACTGGATCCAGTTCTCGGGGTTGCGGTGTCATTCGAACCCGGCCGGTCCGTTCCTCGGGCGGGTCGACGGGGTGTTCCTGGGCAACGAGCGGGACGGCTATTCCCCGACGTCGTTGCCGCTCGACGGGAGCGACACGAACCTGTACCGGATCGCGGTCGACTACTACGTCGCGTCGTTGATGTCGTTGATCGAGAGCATGACGTTGGGGGGGTTGTCGATCACGCCGAAGCGGGCGGACGGGTCGGAGGTGACGAACCTGTTCGAGATGCTGCTCGACCGGGACCCGACGACGCCGTCGTCGGTCGAGGAGCTCAAGTTGTGGATGGCGTTGTGGCAGTACGTCCGGTCGTTGCCGGACGGGGACGGGGACACGCTGCCGGAGATCCCGGCGGCGTACGCGACGCCGTTGGGTCGTTGGTCCGAGTAGCGCGGTCTGGTCGCGGGCGCTCCGGCCGGGGGGTGTCGGCCCGAAGCGCCTGTGGGGCGTGAGGCCGGCCGCGTCGCGGTCTGGTCGCGGGCGCTCCGGCCGGAGGGTGTCGGCCCGAAGCGCCTGTGGGGCGTGAGGTCGGCCGCGTCGCGGTCTGGTCGCGGGCGCTCCGGCCGGGGGGTGCCGGGGCTCAGGCGCGGAACTTCCCGATGAACTCCATGGTCCGGGCGAAGACGGCTTCGCGTTCGCAGTCCTGTCCCATTTCGTGGCCCGAGCGGTGGAACCAGTGGATCTCGCGGTGGGGGGAGGAGACGTCGCGGTAGATCAGGACGGCGGAGAGGGGGTCGATCACCTGGTCGCGCTTGGAGTGGAGGACGCAGATCGGGACGGTGAGTTCGGGGAGGCGGCGTTCGGTCTCGCGGGCGAAGTGGAAGAGGGAGGAGAAGGCGCTGGTCATGAACCTGGGGTAGTTCTCGGAGTAGACCTTGAGGCTCTGGTCGCGGAACGACTCGGGGGAGGGCCAGCTCTTGACGACGCGGGCGAGGAGGGGGGAGAGGGGGGCGAGGGGGTCGCGGAAGCGGAGGGCGGCGCCCCAGGTGACGACGGCGGCGACCTGGTCGGGGTGTCGGATGCCGAGGTGGATGGCGAGGAGGCCGCCCATGGAGAGTCCGACGACGACGACCTTGTCGACTTCGCGGGACAGTTCCATCAGGGCGGTCTCGGCGTCCTCGTACCAGTCCTGGGCGGTGACGCCTTCGAGGTCGGTGTAGCGGGTGCCGTGGCCGCGGAGGACGGGGATGCGGTACGGGATGCCGGCCTCGCGGAGGAGGGGCGCCATGCCATCGACCGTCCGGACGCTCGAGGTGAACCCGTGGAGGAGGAGGACGCCGAGTTTGCGGTAGCGGGGGAGGGGGGGGATGGGGACGGTGATCGGGACGTAGTGGCGCTGGAAATCGACGAGTCTGGAGATGGCGAGCATCAGTTCCTTGGTCAGGCGCCGGAGGTCGTCGGCGCCGACCGGTTTGCCGTGGTACCGGTCGTAGCGGATCGGTTCGCCGTAGCGGACGGTGACGGGGACGGGTCTGGGCGCTTCGAGGAGTTCGAGGCGCGGGTAGACTTCGGGGGGGAACGACTTTCCGGTTCCGGAGACGCCGACCGGGACGATGGGGACCTGGGCTTCGATGGCGAGTCGGACGGCGCCGGTGTGTCCGCGGAGGAGGCCGGTGTCCGGTTCGACCTCGTGCCGTCCCTTGTCTTCCTCGCCGGGGATGGTGCCTTCGGGGAAGATGACGAGGGCGCGGCCTTCGCGGAGGGCCCGGACGGCCTGGGCCATGCCCTGGGGGTCGCCGCCGCGGCGGATGAAGGGGGAGTCGGAGAGCGCGATGAGGTGGCGGAGGATCGGCCAGGTTTCGAACTCGGTCTTGGCCAGGAAGCGGAGGCGGCGGGGGCAGGTGGCGCCGACGACCTGGACGTCGTTCCAGCTCTGGTGGTTGGCGGCGAACAGGACGCCGCCGGTCATCGGGACGTGCTCGAGGCCTTCGGCCTGGAGGTCGTTGTTCTTGGCGTAGACGCGGCCGAGGACGGTGCGGGCCATGCCGTAGAAGCGGTCGCTGAACGGTTCGAAGGAGGGGCTTTCGCGGGCGGCCTTGACGACGGCGCCGAGGGCGAGGTCGAGGGGTTTCATGACGGTGAACGCGATCTTTTCGCGGTCCATGTTCGCCTCCTGCGGCCGGGGTTCCCCCGGGTTCCGGCGCCCGGCCATGCTGCGCCGATCTTCCTCAGGCGTCAAGGAGTTGACGCGTCGCGTCAAGGCGCGGGGTCCCGGGCCGGCGAGCGCGCGGGGGGTGCCGGCGGGCCGAAGGAGATGCGGAGCGACCGGTAGGCGACGGGGTGGTCTGGTCGTTCGGCGCGGAGGGCGAGCAGGTGGTCGTCGCGGGGGGGGTGTTCGAGCCGGAGGGTGAAGCGGCCCGGTCCGGCGGGGGAGGGGTCGTCGAGGGGTCGGCCGTCGAGGAAGGCGGCGACGGTGGTGGCGCCGGGGGCATCGATCGTCAGGAGGGCGGCGGCGGAGCGGCAGCGTCCGGAGCGGTCGAGTTGGACGGCGATCGGGGTGCCGGCGTCGGGTTGGAGGGCGAAGCCGGCGGGGCGATCGCGGAGGGCGCGGAGGACGTGTTCGGCGATCTGGCCGAGGGCGGTCCTGGAGGCGGTGGCGCCGCCCTGGTCGGGGACGGAGGCGGCGAGGATCCAGCGTTCGCCGGAGGCGGTGGATTCGATCAGGGCGTGGTCGAGGAAGTCGCGGCCGCCGACGGAGCCGGTCTTGTGGCAGATGCGGGGCGGGGTGCCGAGGGCGCGGGTGGCGCCGTCGAGGAAGGGCGAGGAGTCGGCGACGCAGAGCGCATCGAGGAGGGCGGCGCGGTCGTCGTCGTCGAGGTCGAAGCGTTCGGCGGGGGGGAGTTCGTCGTGCAGGACGACGCGGCGGAGGGCCTCGGCGAGTTCGAAGAGGGTCGCGCAGTTGCCGCCGTCGGGGCAGTGGTCGTCGGGGGTGGCGCGGCGGGCCGGGACGAGGCGGGTGCGTCCGAGCTGTTCGAGGGTGCAGGCGGGCGAGTCGGGGACGCCGAGGCCGGTGTAGGAGCGTTGGATCACGGTGGTGGGGAAGCCCCGTTCGGGGGTGAGGAACTCGCGGTTCAGGCGGTCGATGCCGGCGAGGAGGAGGGTGAGGTCGTAGTCGCTGTTGGAGGAGACGCGGAGGGCGCGGTCGACGATCGCGCGGAGGGAATCGGACGTCTGCAGGTCGAAGGTCACGCGGGCGGCGCCGGTGAAGCCGAGTTCGCGGACGTATTCGAGGGCGGCGAGGGCGGCGAGGAGCTTGACGGTGGAGGCGGGCCAGAAGTCGGTGGAGAAGGCGCCTCCTCCGGCCTGGTAGAGCTCGTAGGCCGGTCCTTCGACGCCGGCGACGATGCGGGCGGCGTAGACGAAGGTACGGTCCGGGAGGGTGTAGCCGGCGCGGCGGAACGCGGCGGGGAGGGTGACGCGGTCGACCACGCGGCGGGCCTTGCGGTCCCAGCGCCAGTCCGGCCGGGCGGCGTCGTCGCGCAGCGACGGGGGTGGTGGTGCTGCCTCCGCGGCGCCCGCGGCGTCCGCGGCGTCCGCGGCCGCGCCGGCGGTCTCGGGCG
>JAAZOP010000194.1 GCA_012797735.1 Myxococcales bacterium | reverse complement strand
GGCGGCGGGCGCAGGACCAGGGCGGACTCCGCCGGCTCGCCCGAGACCGGACCGGTCGCCGCCGCGGACCCGACCGCCAACAACTGGTCGTCCCGCGGGACGTCGAGCCCCAGCACGTCGCGCGCGACGCGCGCCAGATCGCCCGGGGCCTCCATCGCGGCCAGCTCCAGCTCCAGATCGCGGCGCTCGTTCTCCATCCGCGCGCGCAGGGCACGCTCCTGGCCGAGGGCATAGCCCAGCTCGACGACGCGGTGCCGGATGTAGATGTGACTGGCGAAGGCGGCGACCGCCGCCGTCAGGGCGAGCAGCCAGTAGGCGAAGAAACGCCCGGTCGAGCAGGCGGGGACCGCCGGACGGACGTCCGGGGCGACGTCCGGGACGGCGTCCGGGGCCACGGTGCGGCGGGGCGCGTTCCGCATCACGTCGCCTCCCCGATGCGCTCGACCGCGCGCAACCGGACCGACCGCGCCCGCGGATTGGCCCGGACCTCCACCCGCCCGGGCCGCTCGGGCCGCCGCGTGAGAAGCCGCATCGGCACCGGCGAGGTGTCGCGCGCCAGCTCGCGGAACGCCTGCTTGACCAGCCGGTCCTCTCCCGAGTGGAACGACAGCACCACCGCGCGGCCGCCCGGCCGCAGGAGCCGCGGGAAGGCCGCCAGCAGTGCCTGCAGCGCTTCCTGCTCGCGGTTGACGAGTATCCGCAGCGCCTGGAAGGTGCGCGTGGCCGCATCGACCCGACCCGCCCGGCCCCGGCCGAGCGCGGCGTGGACCGCTTCGCGCAGATCGAGCGTGGTGCGCAGCCGGCCTTCCCGTCGACGCCGCAACAGAACGCGCGCCACCCGCAGGCCGTAGCGCTCGCCGCCCAGCCGCCCCAGCGCCTCGGCGAGACGTTCCTCCCCGAGCGTGTCGAGCAGGTCGGCGGCCGTGCCGGGGCGCGTCGGGTCCATCCGCATGTCGAGCGGCCCGTTGAGCTGCAGCGCGAAGCCGCGGTCGGCGTCGGCGAGTTGCGCGGAAGAGAGCCCGAGGTCGGCGAGCAGCCCGTCGATCGCCGTCACTCCCTGCCGCTCCAGGATCGCCGGGAGGTCCGCGAAGTCGCCGTGCACCAGCCGGCAGCGCTCGCCGAACTTCGCCAGACGGGCGCGGGCGGCCTCCAGCGCCGCCGGGTCGCGGTCGATGCCGATCAGCCGGCCGTCCGGCCCGGACTGCACCAGGATCGCCTCCGCATGGCCGCCGAGCCCGGTCGTGGCATCGACGTAGACGCGCGGCGCGCCGTCCGCCGCCCGGCCGGGCCGCGGATCGAGATGCGCGAGCACGCGATCGAGCATCACCGGAACGTGTTCGACCGGAATCGCCACCGCCCCCAGCCCCTGTCCGCCCCGGGCCCGCTGCCCGGCTACAGACCCTTGTCCGCCAACGCCTTCGCCACCGCCGCCGGATCGTCCAGCACCCGCCGCTGCGTCTCCGAGAAACGCACCGGATCCCAGACCTCGAGATGATCCCCCACCCCGACCCAGATCACTTCCTTGCCCACCCCCGCCCAGTCGCGCAACGCCGGCGGCAACAGCACGCGCCCGTGCCCGTCCAGCGTCAAGGTGAACGCACCGCCCAGATACCACCGCCGCGCCGCGCGCGCCGTCGCGTCGTGCTCCGCCGCCGACCCCGCCAACCGCTCGCCGAACTCCCGCCAACGCGCCGCAGGGTACGCGACCAGGCACGGGTCCAGCGACATCGCCAGCGCGAAGCTCCGATCCGCCGCGTCGGTCAACTCCGTCCGGAAGTTTGACGGGACGCTCGTACGGCCCTTATGGTCGACACTCGTGCGTACCTGGCCGTGGAACATGACGCCGCGATCCCATCAGGCCCACAAAGATCCACCGGGGGCCACGGTGTTGATAGAAGGTACGCTCGCAGCAAGAACGAGGTCAAGTTCTTTTTGTTGATTCAGGGAGATACTACAAGTGGGTAATGGTGGGAAATCTGTGGAAGACAACCCCGGAACGGACGCTCAGGTTGTCGCTCCCGCCTCCACCGACCGATGTCCCCGATGCGGCGCCGAACTCGCCGGCGCCGAAGCCTGCGGCCGTTGCGGGCTGGCGCGGCGCTTCCACGATCGGTTCGCGCAGGCGACGGTGCTCCCCGCCGAGCTTGCGGCCGAGTGGGAGGCGGTGCTGGCCGCGTGGGAAGACGCGGGACGGCATGCCGTGTTCCTCGAACGGTGCGCCCAGGCCGGAGCGCTCGACCTGGCCGCCGCGCGCTACCGGCCGCTGGCGGAGGACGCGGTGCGGGGCGAGCGTGCCCGCGCGGCGCTCGATCGGATCGTGGCGCTGGCCGAGCGGGAGTTGCGGCGTGGGGCGACGCCGCGCGACACCCTGCGACGCAACCGGCGCATCGTCCTCGCCGTGGCGCTGGCGCTGGCGCTCGCCTTCCTGATCGTGATCGTCCGGGCGTTCCTGGCGCACTGACGGCGGGCGCCGGCGCCGGCGCCGCCCCGGGCCGCGGATCGGTTCCGCCGCCGCGGTCCGCGTCCCGCGGTTCGTTGCGCCGGGAGGAGGAGGTCGTCGGGCCGGCCGGTCACACCGCGGGGGGTACGACGAGGTGCAGGACGGCGGCGGTCCAGACGAGCGCGGCGGCGATGGCGGCCGCGGCGAGCCACCCGCGCCAGCGGCGCAGGAGCACGGCGAGGCCGACCGCGGCGCCGGTGCCGAGCAGCGCGACGCGTCCGATCCAGGCGGGGGGCTGCAGCGACAAGACGTGGTCGGCGGAGAAGTAGGTCGCCAGCAGGGCCAGCCGCGGCCCGCCCGCCAAGTCGCGGTGGAACGCCAGCAGCAACCCCGCGCCGGCCAGGAGCAGGGCCGCATCGACCGCCGACCACTCGCCCTCGACCTTCCGCCCCAGGTAAAGGCCGACCAGCACCGCCAGCGGCAGGAGCGCTCCGAACGGATCGTGGTGGAACCGGTCGCCGAGCACCGAGGTGGTGCCCCAGGCGGCGGCGGCCCAGGCCAGCACGCCGAACTCGAAGTCGCGCCCGCGCCGCTCCGCCTCGTCGTCGCCCGCCGTCGCCGCGGTCGCCGGCGGCG
>JAAZOP010000193.1 GCA_012797735.1 Myxococcales bacterium | reverse complement strand
GCCGGGCCGCCGTCGCGGGCGGCGCCGGGTCCCCCGCCGCGGGCTCCGGCCTCCCCCGGACCGCTCGGGGAGCGCTTCCAGCAGGCCTTCGCCGGGCGTGAGGTCGTGGCGTCGCCGCCGCAGGCGTCCCCACCCTCGGAACCCGCGTCTGTGGCGGCATCGTCGGACGACGCGACGCACATCATCGCAACGCCGTTCCTCGGCGAGGCGGCCAAGGCGGCCGCCGCGCAGGAGGTGGCCCGCAAGCTCGCACGCTGGCACGTCTCGATCCGGAACCAGCCGATGGGACCGATGAGCGAGGAGGCGATTCGCCGGCACATCGAGAACGGCGAGGTGAACGTGAACTCGCTCGTCTGGCGCGAGGGCTTCGACGAGTGGCGGCCGCTGGGGCAGGTGCGCGACCTCGGTTACCTCGCCGAGCTGGCGGTGAAGGCGGCGGGCGGGGCGAAGGTGGCGGGGAGCCAGGAGTCGATTTTCGATCTGCCGCCGATGCAGCGGGCGGCGATCGTCGAGGCGCCGCCGGTGTCGCCGTTGCAGCGCTGGCTGGTGCACGCGATCGTCGCCGTGGTGTTCTTCGCGCTCGGGATGATCGTGATGTATCTCGTGTCGGGCGGTGGCGGCGGGAGCAGCGCGGGCGATCGCGGGCCGGCCTCTTCCGGGTTGCCGGCGGTCGAGGAAGTGGCGACGGGGGGCGAGGCGTTGCCGACGCTGCGCAGCGGCGGGCTGACGATCCAGCTCACGAACCCGACGGTCGTGGCCGAGGAGACGGTCAATCCGCAGGGGACCGCCGGGGCAGCGTCGTCGCCGGGGAGCGGGGGAACGCGGCGTTCGGGAAGCCGATCTTCCGGCGGCGGCGCCGCCGGGGCGGGCGCAGGCTCGGGCGGCGGCTCCGGTCTGACCGGGTTCCTGCCGGGGCGGGACACCGAGCCGATCGGCGGTGCGATCCGCACGGGCGGCGGCGCGGTGGCGGTGGGGGGCGAGGCGGCGGCTCCGCGCCCGTTGTCGGCGCAGCAGATCCTGCCGGTGGTGCAGGCCGGCCAGTCCGGCATCCAGCACTGCTACAACCAGGCGCGGGCCCGCGACTTCATCGCCGACCTCTCGTTGCGCCTGACCATCGAGATCTCGCCGGATGGCTCGGTGCGGCAGGCGACACTGACCAGCCAGGACTACATCACCGGGGACCTCGAGTCGTGCATCGTGACGCGTGTCCGCCAGTGGCAGTTTCCGCGCGCGACGGCCACGTCGCGCGTCGTGCTGCCGTTCTCGTTCCACCAGAACTGAGGGGGCGGGGCGTGCCGGTCCAGGTCGCACAGGAGGCGTTGCTGCTGGCACTGGTGCTCTCGTTGCCGGTACTCGCCGCGGCGTTGCTCGTCGGGCTGGTCGTGTCGTTCCTGCAGGCGGTGACCCAGATCCAGGACACCGCGCTGTCGTTCGTGCCGAAGCTGTTGGCGGTGGCGGTGGCGCTGGCGGTCTCGGCCGGCTGGATCGGCGGGGAGCTGGTGCGGCTGGCGGCGCGGGTCCTCGTCCATCTGCCGTGACGACCGCCGCCGTCCCGAATTCCGCCGCCACACCCACCCCGGCGGCAGGCCCTCGCCAGAGTCGCCGCCACCAATGCCTGACGGGCTTCGGGCTCGAGGCTGCCGGCCGGCGGAATCACGATCGACCTGTCGCTCCTGGAGCCTGCCCCGAGAATCGCCCGTCCTCTGCACGTCCGCCCAGCGTTTTCGGGATTCGCGGATGGCCCGCCAGGGCCGTGGGGAACGGAAGCCTCGCACCGGCCGGCGATGCGGACTTTGGCGACACCCTGCCCGGGCGGCGAACCCTCTTGCTCCTCCCGGAGCGGTCGCGTAGAGTCCCGCGCGATGTGCGCGGGGACGGCCGTTCGAGCGTCCGGTCGCGGCGTCGCAAGGCGCCGGCGCGGGCTCCGCGCGGCGGCGGCCGCGTTCCTGCCGGCGGCGTGCGGCCTGCTGGCCGGTTGTCTCGATTCGAAGGGCATCGACCCCCCGGTCGATCGCTTCTTCTTTCCCACGGGGATGGCCCGCACCGCGGGCGGCCGCTACCTGCTGGTGGCCAATTCCAACTTCGACCTCCGGTACAACGCCGGCACGGTGGTGGCGGTCGATCTGGCGCGGGTCGATGCGGCGATCGCGGAGTGCTCGGGGTGCTGTCGCCAGGCGCGGGACGAGGCGTCGTTCCTGCGGACGGAGGCGACGGTGGTGGTGGGTTCGCAGGTGACCGATCTCGCCGTCGCCCCCGGGGGGGAGCGGGCCTACGCGACGGTGCGCGGCAATGCGTCGCTCACCTGGATCGACCTCGACGAGGCGGCGGCCGACGGGCCGGGGCTCCTGACCTGTTTCGACGCGTTCTCCGACGCGCGACGCTGCGACGGGCGGCACGAGGTGATCCGGACGGGCGACCTGTGGGTGCCGGCGGAACCGTACGCGCTGCTGGTGTTGGAGGACTGGGTCCTGACCGGCCACGTCGATTCCGGGGACGTGGCGCTGTTCGACGTATCCGGAGGCCGCGCGCCCGCCGTGGTCCGGGTGCTCGACCAGTTCCCGGAGGGGGTGAACGGCTTCGCCCGGCATCCCTCGGGCGATTGGCTGTACGTGGTGAGCCGGGACTCGTCGCGGCTCTATCCGTTCACCGTATCGATGGCCAGCCGTCATGCGGGGGAGGGGCCGGCGGTGTCGTCGGCGCCGTCGGTCGCCATCACGTCCAACAACGGCGGGGCGGACTGCCGGTCGCTGGCCTTCAGTCCGGACGGCACGCGGGCGTTCGTGGCGAACCGCGATCCGCCGAGTCTGGTGGTGTTCGACTCCACGCCGCGCGCCGACGGCTCGCCGGGGTTCACGTTGCTGGCGACGATCGAGCTCGGCAGCGGGCCGTCGAAGGTGGCCGTCCAGCCGTTGTCCGGGGGCGGCTACCTGGTCTTGGCGGTCTGTTTCAACGCCGAGCAGCTGTTCGTGGTCGACCCCGACCTGTTGGCGGTGGTGCACGTGCTGCCGACGGGGGTCGGGCCGCACGCGATCGTTCCCGACGCGGAGGCGCGGCGCGCGTATCTGGCCAACTTCGGCGAATCGACGATCTGGGTTCTCGACTTCGACCCGCGCAGCGCCTACTTCGGACAGTCGGTGCTGAGCATCGGCACCCCGGAGATCCCGAGCAGCCATGATTGATTCCGGTTCCGGCGGACGGGGTTCGGATCGCGGCGCGGTCGTGCTGGCGGCCTGGGCGGCCTGGGCGGCCGGTTGCGAGTCCTCGGAGATCGAAACCACGACGCGCAATCTCGACCGCGGGGTCGACGTGGCGCTGTTGTGCGCGGTGTCCGAGACCGGCGCCGAGGGCACGACCTGGACGGGTGTGCCGCTCGAGCGCTGTGCCGAGGACGGGGAGGGGGCCGGCGACCTGTTCGCGTTCGTGGTGCAGTCGACGCGCGGGGAGATGGCCGCGATCAACCTCCGTTCGCTGCGGATGCTGGACCTGGACCCGCGCGAACCGTTGCATTCGCCGGTCGCGGTGGGGCCGCTGCCGAACTCGATCGCCGTCGCGCCCGACGGTTCGTGGATCGTGGTGGCGAACCTCGGGGACCCGAATCCCGGCGAGGACCCGGCGAATCCGGAGGGGCGCCCGTACCTGTCGGTCTTGCGGCCGGAGTGGGTCCTGCCGCAGCGCTCGCAGGACGCCGGTCGGATCTACCTGCCGGCGCCGGCGGCCGTGGTGTCGTTCCTCGACGCGACGCACGTCGTCGCGTCGCTGCCCGCGCTCGCGGCGGTGACGGTGGTGACGCTGGGGGACGAGCCGTCGGTGGCGGAGCCGACCGTGCTCGACCCGTTCCCGCTGCTCGACCCCGAGGGGCGTCCCCAGGACGGGTTGCCCACGCCGTGGTCGGTGCTGGTCGACCCCGGACGGGAGCGGGTGCTGGTGGGCGACCGGAACGCGGGACGGCTGGCGGTGCTGGCGTGGGACGACGGCTTCGCGCTGCGCGTGACGGGGCTGGCCCAGGTCTCCGGTCCGGTGCCGGCGATGGACATCGAGCCGGTGCGCGAGGGCGGTCTGGACGGCCGGTGGATCTACGCGGTCAACGGCCGCAGCGGCGGCGTGATGGTGCTCGATGCGGAGACGCTCGAGGCGCTCGATCTGGCGCTCCGCGACCCGCTCGAGTGGCGCTCGGAGTTGTTCGTGCCGGGCATCGCCCAGGATGTCGTGGTCGGTCGCGTGGCGCTGGCGGACCCGCCGGAGGTGCCGGAGCCCGACGTGCTGCACGGCACGTTCGCGTTCATCGTGTCTTCGATCGGCGAGGTGTACGTCGTCGACATCGAGGACCGATCCGACCCCGGTTGTTGGGCGGGCGGGGTCGTCGGCGAGGGCGAGTATCTGGGCGACCGGCCGGGGGCGAAGATCTGTCCGCGTCACGTCCTGCGCTCGGCGTCCGCACCGCCGGCTCCGCCGGCGGCCGGGACGACGCCGGCCCAGGTGCCCTACTGGTCGTCGCCGCCGGCGCTGATGCAATCGACCGATTCGACGGTCTCCTACACCGACGCTCCGCCGGCGGTGTTTCCGCGGTTCCGCGATTTCTCCGCGACGGACGAGTGGGACAACCCGACGTACGGGGTCCGGTTCGATGCGGACCCGCGGCGGGCGCTGAGCCAGACCTGGAAGATCGAGTACGAGGGGGTGTTGCCGTACACGGACGGGACGGCGGGCAACGTCGAGGTCGATGGCTGGCTGACCGACCGCGCGATGCCGTTCTGCGCGCGCGGCGTGCTGGCCGGCGACCATCTCACGATCCTCGACCCCCCCGCACCGCTCGACCCGGACGCGACCGACTGCGGCGCGTTCGGCGGGGAGGAGAACGAGGAGCGGCGGGAGTATCGCATCGCGGAGGCGCGGGCGGATCGGGTGCGGCTGGAGGCGTTGTCGGGTGGGGCACCGTTGCCGACGGAGGAGTGCTATCCGTACGCCGTGCGCTACCGGATCCGGGTCTCGGGGCAGTGGTTGGTGCAGGGATCGGCCGTTCCGTTCCAGCACCATGTGGTCGACGAGGGCGGGGTGTGCGTGGAATCGCCCGATCCGGCGGAGTGCCCGGCGCCCCGGGACTGCACGGAGGAGCCGGCGGGTGATTTCCGCTGTCTCAACCGGGCGCGGGCGGTCGAGGGGGCGGTGTTCCGCAATCCGTGGATCTGCTTCGTGATGGACAGCGGGACGAATCCGACGCCGCGCGGGTTGCGGTACGAGTTGACGGCGGCGGGGGGGTTCGAGCCGTTGGTCGCCACGGTCGGAAGTCTGCCCGTGGCGGCGGTGCTGGACGCGACGACGCGGACCGGCCCGGCACTGCTCGTTCTGGACGCCTCGACGGACGGGCTGAGCCGGATCGATCTGGACGGGTTCGAGGTCACCGACAACTGGCCGTAGGGGCCGGATCTTGCCGCGATTTTTCCCGGCGTCTCCGGCCCGCCGTTTGATGCTTGCGCGGTTCGATTTCCGCGTGTAAGAATCCGCCGCGGCTTTTGGTGCGGCGTGGTCCCCGGGGCGTCGGACTGCGTGCCGCCATGCTGTCGGGAAGCGGGAGAGACCCCGGGGGCGGGCGCCTTTGACCACGAGCCGAGGGAGCGGACCATGTCGAAGACGGGCTGGAAGACGATCCTGGTGACGTGTGCGATGCTGGCGGCGGTCGGGATGGCCGCAGCGCAGACGGTGGAGGAGGGGACCGGGGCGCCGGCCTATCCGGACACGCTCGGCGGAGCGGCGGGCGGGGAGGTGGCGGGGACCGGGACGCCGGCCAACCCGGACACGCTCGGCGGAGCGGCGGGCGGGGAGGCGGCGGGGACCGGGGAGGCGGCGGGGACCGGGGAGGCGGCGGGGACCGGGACGCCGGCGGTTCCATCGACGCAACCGTACACGCCGCCGGGAAGTCCGGCCGGGACGCAGGTGCGGGCGATCCGCGAGGGTGAGGAGCAGGCGGTGGCGTCGTATGCGCTGCAGCTGCGCGACCTCGAACAGCGGATCAACCAGCTCAAGCAGGAGGTCTTCCGGTCCAAGGCGCGGTTGGCGCAACTGGCGGAGACGGTGATCCAGGGAAGCGGGTCCGGGCGGTCGAAGATCAAGCTGGTGCACAAGAACGAGATGAGCGGGACGTTCCAGCTGGTCAAGCTGGTCTACTTCCTCGATCGCAGTCCCGTCTACAACCAGACGGACGACAGCGGCGAGCTGGGGGACTTGGAGGAGATCAACGTCTACGAGTCGATCATCGCGCCGGGGGATCACACGATCTCGGTGGAGATCGAGTACCGGGGGTACGGGCACGGGATCTTCTCGTACCTGCAAGGGTACCGGTTCCAGG
>JAAZOP010000192.1 GCA_012797735.1 Myxococcales bacterium | reverse complement strand
GGCCGCCGGCGGCGCGCTGACCCCCGCCGCGGCGACGGTGCTGCGCGTCGGGCTGGCGAAACGGCCCGAAGACCGGCCCGCCGGCGCCGCCGAACTGGCCGCCGCGCTGCTCGCCGCCCTCGACGGAAAGCTCGACCCGGCCATCGCGGCCCGGGCCGAGCGGCTGGCGGCGTGGGGTCCACCCGTCCGTTCGGGCGAAAGCGCGTCCGCCGGCCTTCCATCCGTCCCGGCGTCCGCTCCGTCCGCCTCGCGTCCGCCGCCGGGACCCGCCGCCGCGCCGTCCTCCGGCCCAGCTTCGTCCTCCGCTCCAGCGGCGGCGGCCGCCGAGGACCCGGTCTCGACCCTCGCCTGGCGGGAGGCCTACGGCGAGAAGATGCGCGGGTTCTTCGCGGCCGCCGTGCTGCTGTGCGCCGGCGGCGCGGCGATCCTCGGTTTCATCGGCCGCGAGCGGGGTCCGGTGTACTTCGCCTGGGCCTGCATGGGCGGCGTCGTCGGCGCGGCCTGGCTCCACCGGCGGCTGGCGGCGCGCCGGCCGGCCTCCTCGGTCTACTGGCCCTGGGCGCTGGCCGGCGCCCTGTCCGTCGGCCCCGCCCACTCCTTCGGCCTCCATTCGGCCTTCGCCAGCGTGCTCGTGCTCGCCGTCTTCTCCGGCGGGGTGTTCCGCGCCACGCAGCGCGCCTCGTGGGTCGACCGTCGCGGTCTCGTCCTGGCGGCGATTCTCGCGGCCCACACGCTGCTCTTCGCATCGATCCTGGCCGGCGTCGTTCCGGACGACGGCAACGTCGCGGTGCGCCAGCCGGGGGCGCCGGCCTGGGAACCGGTCGTGCATCATCTGCTGCTGCTCGGGATGTACGTCGCCGCCTTCGCGGCCGGCAACGCGGTCGATCGCGCCCAGCAGACTCTCGCCGCGCGGGCCCGCGCCGCGACGCTGGAGGCGGCGCGACGCGAGGCGCTCCTGACGCTCGCCCGAGCGGAGCTGGACCGCGTGCTGGCGGGCGACGAGGGCGGGGTCTTCTCCGGACAGCGCGTCGGTCCCTGGAACCTGGGACGGTTGCTCGGGCGGGGCGGGATGGGCGAGGTGTACGAGGCGCGGCACGCCGAGTCCGGGGTCCGGGCGGCGCTGAAGCTGATCCGGGGCGATCGCGTCGGCGACCCGGTGTTCCTGCGCCTCTTCGAGCGGGAGACGGCGGCGCTGCGCCGCATCGCCAGCCCCTACGTCGCCCGCGTGCTCGACGTGGGCGGCCTCGACGACGAGCTGCCGTACATCGCGATGGAGTACATCGCGGGGCGCTCGCTGGCCGACATCCTGCGGGAGCGCGACCGGCTCGCGCCGGACGAGCTGCGGGCGTTGCTGCGCGACGCCGGTCGCGGTCTGGAGGACGTGCACGCCGCCGGCGTCGTCCACGGCGACCTCAAGCCGCGAAATGTGTTCCGCACGGAGGCGGGCGCGGTCCGCTGGAAGCTGGCCGACTTCGGCGGCGCGCGGTTCGTCGATGCGGCCGCCGACGACGCCCCGCGGCTCGTCGTCGGCACCGCCGCGTACATGTCGCCCGAACAGGCGGCCGGCGAGGCGATCGACTCCCGCTCCGACCTGTTCTCCTGGTGCCTCGTCCTGTACCGCGCCCTCGTCGGGCGCCCCGCGTTCACCTCGGCCGACCCCGCCGAAGCGCTGCGGCGCCTGCGGGAGGCCGGCCCGCCGGACCCGCGCGCCTGCGCCGAGCTTCCCGAGGACCTGGTGCTCGCTCTCCGGCTCGGACTGGCCCGCCGGCCCGCCGAGCGGTTCGGCAGCGCGCGCGAGCTGTGCGACGCCTTCGCCCAGGCGCTCGACGGCCGCCTCGACGAGCGGCTCCGGCGGCGCGCGCGCGAGCTGTTGCGCCGCGAGCCCTGGAGCGGCGCTACGGAAGCGGCTGGACGGTGACCGCGCCGCCCGGTTCCACGGGCTGGCCCTGCACCTGGAGCGTCCCGCCGGCCGGAGGACCGTCGGGCCCGGACGGTCCGGGCGCGGTGCCGGCCGGGGAAGGAGGCGCGGGCTCTCCCGCCGGCACCGGTTCCCAGTACCCCGGGATGTAGCGCACCCGCCCGCCGAACCGCTCGTAGCGCGGCGAGACCCAGCGGTGGCCGGCGCGGGGACGGACGTACGAACCGGGCAGCCAGACCCACCCCTCGGCCGACCATTCGTGGTGCCCCTCGATCCACACCGCGCCCTCGTAGGGCGGCTCCGGCTTCTCCTCCGGCTCGGGCGGCGGCGGCTCCACCGTGACGACGATCGGGCGCGGCGGGGTGAAGCCGGTCGAGTAGTGCACGCGGCAACCCGGGGCCGCCACGGCGGCGCACGCCGCGAGCGCGACGACGATGGAACCGAGGCGCGTGAGTCGCAATCCGCGCACGACCGTCTCCCCGCCCCGATCCTCTAGCGCGGCCGCGGCCGCCGCGCAACCCGGGCCGCTCAACCCCCCCCGAACCGCTCGCGGAGCTTGCGGTGGAGGATCTTGCCGGTCGGAGTGCGCGGCATCTCCGCGTCGGGGATGAACTCGATCCGCTTCGGCACCTTGTAGCTCGCGACGTTCTTCTTGCAGTGCGCCGCGATCTCCGCCTCGGTCACCGTCGCCCCCGGCTTGCGCACGACGATCGCCGTCACCATCTCGCCCCACTTGTCGTGCGGCACGCCGATCACCGCCACGTCGAACACGCCCGGCACCCGCGAGATCAGCTCCTCCAGCTCGCTGGGGAAGACCTTCTCCCCGCCGGTGATGATCAGGTTGTGCTTGCGGTCGACGAGGTAGTAGTAGCCGTCCTCGTCACGGCGGGCCATGTCGCCCGCGGAGAAGTACTCCCCCTCGAACGAGGCCTTCGTCCGCTCCGGGTCCTTGAAGTACTCGGTGAACATCATCGGCCCGCGCGAGAACAGCTCGCCGACCTCGCCCGGCGGCACCGGCCGGCGCTGCTCGTCGAGGATCCGGATCAGATCCGTGCCGCTCGACTCGCGCCCGATCGATCCCAGCTTCGTCAATTGCTCCTCCGGGTAGAGCGTCGTCACGATCCCCGCCTCCGTCGAGCCGTACCCCTCGTAGAGCCGGACGCCGGGGAACATCGCCAGGATCCCCTTCTTCGTCTCGGAGCGGGCCGGGGCCGACGAGCAGAGCAGCTTCTCGATGCAGGTCTGCCGGTACTTCGCCTTGACCTCCTCGGGCAGCGCGAGGATCAGGTTGTAGTGCGTGGGGACCAGCGAGCAGAAGGTGACGCCGTGGCGGCAGAAGGCGGCCAGCAGCTTCTCGGGGTCGAAGAAGCGCGCCGGAAAGACCTGGTTGCGGCCGCCGGCGTAGGTCACGGCGAACGAGAAGAACGTCGCGTTCACGTGGCAGTACGGCATCACCGTCAGGCACACCTCGCCGCGGTGGAACCGGAAATCGATGCCGTTGATCAGGTAGAACGCCACGTACGACTCGTGCGAGCGCAACACCCCCTTGGGCCGGCCGGTCGTGCCGGAGGTGTAGAGCAGGATCCAGGGGTCGGCGGGGCGGACCCGCACGTCGGGCTCGGCGTCCCGGCCCGACGCCAGCAGCTCCTCGTAGCGCCGGTACCCGGGCCGCTCGTCCCCCACCACCACCATCCCGCCCTCGACAAGGTGCCGGAAGCCGTCGCGCACCGGGTCGATCACCGGGGCGAACTCGTGGTGCGTCACCAGCACCCGCGCCTCGGCGTGGTTCATCTGGTACTCGATCTCGGGGCCGACGCAGCGGAAGTTGATCGGCAGCGCCACCAGCCCCGCCTTGGCGCAGGCCCAGTAGATCTCGCAGATCTCGATCGAGTTCTCGAGGAACATCGCGACCCGGTCGCCGGGGCGGAGACCCAGGCCGAGGAGCGCGTTGGCCAGCCGGCGCGTCCGCCGGTCCGTCTCCGGGAACGTGAACGCCCGCTGCTCGTCCGCCAGCGCCACGTTCGTCGGGTACTTCGCCGCGTTGACCCGGATCATCTCGCCGAGGGTCAGCCAGGTTGCGGACATCGGTC
>JAAZOP010000191.1 GCA_012797735.1 Myxococcales bacterium | reverse complement strand
GCCTCGCAACCCCTCCATCGCCTTGCATGGTGATGCGAGGTTGTTGGTGGTGTGGTCGGCGGGGGCGCCGGGGGAGGTGCGGGGGCAGAGGTTGACTACGGGGCTGGAGCCGGAGGGGGAGGAGATGAACCTGAGCAACAGCCCGGCGGCGGCCTCGGAACATCCGCGCGCGGCGGCGTCCGCGTCCGGGTTCGCGGTGGTCTGGGAGGAGACGGGCAGCGGCGTGATGCTGGCGCTCGTCGACCCGAGCGGCGGCGCCGGTAGCTCGGCCACGCTGCTGGCCCCCGATCCGGCGACACACCCGGTCGTGGCCCCGGACCTTCTGGGAGGGTTCGCGGTGGCCTATCAGACCAGCGACGGGGTGGAGCTGGTGCGGGTGAACGCGGCGGGCGTTCCACAGGGCGAACCGCTGGTGTTCGCCGGCGGGTCGAGCCCCGAGATCGCCTCGATTCCCGAAGGGGGATTGGTACTGGGCTACTTCCATGCCGGCGCGGTGCGCCTGGCTCGCGTGGGGTGCACGCCCTGAACCTTTCGGCGGGAGGAGGGATGGACATGTCGTCCTGCGGCCTGAGTCGTATCGGTTCCGCCGGTTTCCTCGCCTGGCTGTGCGTCGTTCTGACCGCCTGCGGCGGCGACGACGCGACGCAGGACGTTCCCCGCACGAGCGGTTGCGGGGTTGCCGATCCCGAGACCGGCGAGGCGATCTACTGCGCGGTCGCCGGCTCGGCGATGTGCGTCTGCGACACCGGACGCTGCGCCCGCTTCGACCTGACCTGCACCTCCAGCTACCGCTACCTCGACGGGCTCGCCGAGTGCGTGGGCGGCGCGGAGGCCGACAGCATGATCTTCTCGGACGATGGCGGCGACTTCTGCCCCGCCACCGATGCGGACGCCGACGCCGACGCGGACGCCGACGCCGATGCGGACGCCGACGCCGATGCGGACGCCGACGCCGATGCGGACGCCGACGCCGATGTGGACGCCGATGCGGACGCCGATGCGGATGCCGACGGAGAGGAGACTCCGATCTGCGGCAACGGCGTCACCGAAGGTCGCGAGGAGTGCGACGGGGACCCGCCCCGGACCTGCACCACCCCGTGCGGTTCCGCCGGCAGCGAATCCTGCGGTGACGACTGTCGTTGGAGAGCGTGCGTCGTCCCGGAGGAAATCTGCAACGGAGCCGACGACGACTGCGACACGCTCTGCGACCAGGAGTTCACGTGCTGCGCGGGCGAGATCGGCGACTGCACGACGAGTTGCGGCTCCGCCGGCACCCGCCGGTGCTCGGACGCGTGCGCCTGGGGGAGCTGCGAGCTTCCGCCCGAGACCTGCAACGGCGTCGATGACGACTGCGACGGCCGGACGGACGACATCGAGGACGCATTCCGTTGCGGCGACGGCTGCTGCAACGGCGCCGAGACGTACTGCAGCTGTCCCTCCGATTGCCCGACCGTCGTTCCCGCCCCCGCCACGCCGCGCACCCGCTGGCCGTGGAACGGGGCCTACACCGGTTCGTACCGCGCGAGCCATGCGCTCCAGCCGACCTTCCGCTGGGAGCCGGCGACCGGCGGGTGCGGAACGGCGACCTACGAGATCCAGATCGACAACACCTGCACGACCCCGGGTTTCGCGAGTTGCGCGTTCCCGAGTCCCGAGGCGACCGCTTCCGGCCTGGGGACGACAGACTGGAGACCCGGGACGGCGTTGCCGGTCGAGACGACCACGCGGCCGTTCGGTCGCCGCTACTACTGGCGGGTTCGCGCGTGCGACGGCGCCGCCGGATGTTCCGCGTGGAGCGCTGTGCGGTACCTCGAAGTAGGCCGCGTGCCCGCCGATTTCGACGGCGACGGCCGCTCGGACATCGCTGTCGGCGCGCCGAACGAGGGGGAGGGTCGGGTCTATGTCTACAGCGGTCGCGCCGGCGGAGTGGATCTCACCCCGCGGGTCGTCACGCCGCAGGCGGGACAGATCGGAGCGTTGTTCGGCCGTGCCATCGCGGCGCTCGACATGAACGCGGACGGCTTCGCCGACCTCGCCGTGGGCGAGCCCTATTGGAATGGCACGGGCCTGCTGGACGGCCGTGTCTCGCTCTTCCGCGGAAGCGCGAGCGGCCTGCTCGACACGCCCAGCCGGACCTGGACCTACTACCCGCTCGGGCATGGCGCGATGCTGGGCTACAGCGTGGCGAACGCCAGGGACGTGAACGGCGACGGCTTCGCCGACCTGATCGTGGGGGCTCCCGGAATCGATGCGGGTTCGGCGGTGCGCGAGGTCGGCGGAGTCCTGGTGTACCTCGGGTCGGCGGGGCTGCCGACCGGGGAGGCGCAGGTGCTGGGACCGGTGGGTTCATCCGCGGGCGACTACTTCGGCGCCGCCGTTGCCTCCGCCGGCGAGCTGTCGGGCGACGGCCGCCACGGAGTGCTCGTCGGAGCGCCGGGGCACACGGGCGATGTGCCGCTGGCCGGGCAGGTCTACGTGTACGCCGGCGCCGCCGCGGGCGTCGCCACGACCGCCTCGATTCTCGATTGTCCGGAGCTCGGCGTCGGGCAGTTCGGCTTCAGCCTCGCCTGCCTCGGCGACCTCGGCGAGGACGCCTTTCCCGAGTTCGCGGTCGGGCGACCGGATGCGGCCATTCCGGGCAGCTCGACGGGGCAGGTGTTCGTGTACAGCGTCACGGCGGCGGGCCTGCCGGTCGTACCGGCCCTGACGCTGTCCGGAACCGCGGCGGGGGAATTCTTTGGAGGCGCGATCGCGGCGAGCGGCGGGATCGGCCTTCTGCGGCAGCGTGGGCTGCTGGTCGGGGCCGAGCGGGCGGCGGGGATGAACGGTCGTGTGGATGCGTTCGGCGGCAGCCCGATGCTCGGCAGCACGCCGCTCGTCACGATTCCCTCTCCGGCCGGCGTGGAGGATGGGCAGTTCGGGAACGCTGTGGCCGGAGCGCTGGATTTCGACGGCAACGGCGAGGACGACTTGGCGGTCGCGGCGTGGAACGGCAGCACAGGGGGTTCCCAGGGGGGTGCGGTGTTCCTCTATCTGAAGCCGGCGCTCGGCCTGCCTCCCACCACGCCGAGCGTCTCGCTCGGCAATCCCGGCGCGGTGGGAGGACGGTTCGGTCAGTCCCTGGCCGGCGGCTACTGATCGGCGACTCTCCGAACCCGTCGCGGCCCGCGGCCAGACTTCCACCCCCGCTCCTCGGCGCACGTCCCCGAGACGCGCGTGCGTTCGCGGCCCCCGGCCGCGCTACGCGTGCGCCGGACGGCCGTGCGCGCCGATCGCCTCGAGCTGCCGGCGGCAGGCGAGGCGGACGAGCAGCGGGGCTTCGAGATCGCGGGCGACTTCGCGCAGCTTTGGGAACGGGAGCAGCAGGACGAGGCGGGTGGCGAGCGCCACAGGGAGGGCGGGGTTGCGCAGCAGGGCGAACTGTACGGCGGGGCGCACCGCCCAGCGTGGACAGCGCAGCACCTCGACGAGCACGTCCGCGCGGCCGGGCCGCCAGGCGGCGATGCGCACCGCCTCCCGCTCGGTCAGGGCCGGGTTGCGCAGCAGCCGGGCGATGACGCCGGGGTCGGGGTCGGCGAGAAGCCGATCGAGCAGGAAGCGGTTGCCGCGGCGCGCGGCGGCGCGTCGCTCGCCCAACGTCAGCGGCCGGCCGTCGCGCGCCGTCAGCACCGGGCCGGGCGGGGGTTCGCCCATGACGGTCGGGAAGGGGGGCTGGAGCAGGGTGAACAGCAGCGGGTCGTTGCGCGCCTGCGCCAGCCGGAACAACTCGCGCTCGCGTCCGGCCAACGGTGTTCCCGGCGCGACGGACAGCACGATCCACGCCAGCACGGCCTCGATCGAGGCGGGGTCGCGTCGGACCGCGCCGCGGGTCAGGTCCGCCAGCAGGTCGAGCAACCGGTCCGGCGGCAGGTCGCGCGCCTGTTCCGCCAGCAGCTCGACCCGTTGGCCGAAGTCCCGGACCGAGCGCAGGAGCCGGCGGAAGGCGTCGCAGCGCGGCGCGGTCAAGGCACGGTCACCTCGAACGAGGGCCGGAAGCGCGAGGCGTGGCTCTCGGGTCCCGCGGCGTTCGGGAAGGTGCACCAGAACTCGTGCGTCGAGCCGGGGAGGACGACCCCGGCCGAGTTCTCGTGGCGGCCGACTTCCGAGGCCATTCCCCCCGTGGTCAGGCCTTCCAGCTTGGCCTCGGTCAGGTCCGACGCTCCGGCGGACGAGAAGGGGCGCGCGGTGTCGGTCCAGGGGCCGCCCGGCCCCTCCAGCGTGCAGCGGATCTCCGCGCCGGACACCGACCGCTCGCAGAAGTTGTTGATCGTGCCGCGGACGACCACCAGCACGCCGTCCTGGCCGCGCACGAGGGCGGGGAGGCGGACCGAGGCGGCGAGGCAGGTGCGGTCGTCCTGGACGGGGCCGCCGAGGCCGAAGGCGTACTTCACCTGGGTGGCGAAGTTGGGCAGGTCGAGCCGCCAGCCGTTGCGGCCCAGCACGAACAGCACGAACGCCAGCGCCAGGAACAGCACGATGCCGGTCCCCAGGCCGACCCAGCGCCACGGCCCCGCGGTTTCCTCGTCGGACAGCTCGAGCACGTCGTCGACGTCCACCATCGCGGTGAGCACGATGCGGCCGGAGGCGGTGACGCCCCCGAACATCTCGATCGCCCGCTGGTGGGGGTCGGTGACCGGCGCCGGTGCCGGCGCCGGCGCCGCGGGACCCTCGTCCAGCGGCACATCGATCGGCACGTCGGCGCCCTCCACCGGCGGTCCGTCGAAGGCGGCGGGGGTCGTGCCGGTCTCCGGCTCCGCGAGCGCGCGTTCGTGGTCGATGTAGCTCTCTCGCGCGCGTCGTGCGTCGAGCGCCGCGTGTTCG
>JAAZOP010000190.1 GCA_012797735.1 Myxococcales bacterium | reverse complement strand
TCTCGTACGCCGTCCGTTCGGCCTGTTTCCGCCGCCGGTCCAGCTCGGCGCGCAGCAGGGCGTTGTGCAAGGCGGCCGCGGCCTGGTCCGCGAACGAGGAGAACAGCGCCAGGTCGAGGTCGCCGAAGGCGTCGGGCCGTTCGCTCTCGATGTCGAGGACGCCGATCGCGGCTCCATCGACCAGGAGAGGCGCCGCCAGCTCGGAGCGCGCGCCGGGGACACCCTCGACGTACGACGGGTCCCGGCGGACGTCGCCGACGACGACGAGCTGGCCGCTCTCCGCCGCCCGCCCGGTGAGCCCCTTCCCGCGCCGGCCGCGGTAGAACTCGACGACCTTGGGGTCGTAGCCGTGCGCGGCGCGGATGCGGAGCGTCTCGCCGTCGGGCTCGAACAGCAGGACCGCGCAGTTGTCGAGGTCGAAGATCGCGCGCGCCCAGCGGACCACCACGTCGCAGAGGTCGTCGGGATCAGTCGCGGCCTGCAGCGAGCGGGCCGCCTCGACCAGGCGCTTGAGTCTCGAAACCGGATCGGCCACGGCCGCACCTCCGCCCGCGGACACACCCCGGGCGCCGCCCCCCGTCGCCATCGGCGCCGCATCTTCGTGCGGAACCGCGGGAAAGGCAACAGGGACGGGGCAGACCTCAGAGGCCGCGGACGGCGCGGGCG
Source organism: Myxococcales bacterium (assembly GCA_012797735.1). Lineage (GTDB taxonomy): Bacteria > Myxococcota_A > Polyangia > DRWM01 > JAAZOP01 > JAAZOP01. Next base: position 19,910 of record JAAZOP010000190.1, on the reverse strand, counting down.
AGGAGGGCTTCGTAGCGGAACTGGGGGCCGTCGGCCACGGCGCGGCGGGAGCGGTAGCGATGTTCGAGGAAGCGCCGGGCTTCGGCCCGGGCCCAGGCGGCGTCGCGGCCGAGCGCCTCGGCGAGCGCCAGGGCGGCGGGAAGGGCGCAGCGCAGGCCGCCGCACGGTCCGGCGCCGAGGCGGGTGCGGCGGAGAACGTCGGCCAGGGTGACGGCCCGTTCGACGCGGGCCGCGTAGCGCACCTCGGCCTCGGTGACCGACTCGCACCGGCAGAGCAGCCGCCGCCACTCCGGGCGGTCCCGGGTCGGGGCGAGGACCTCGCCGGCGAGGGCGCCGTGGCGGTAGGCCAGGCGGCGCACGACGGGCCGCGGCAGCCGGAACTCGGCCGACAGGCGCGCCTCGTCCGCCGGCGCCTCGCCGCCGGGCAGCGGTCGTTCGGCGGTGCGGCACGGCGCGTCGGGCCGTCCGAGGAAGGCGGCGACGGCATCGATCGCGTCCTCGGCCATCGCACGGAACGAGGCGAGCTTCCCGCCCGCGAGGGAGAACAGGCCGGGGCGCCCGTCGCGGGCGCCGTGGTCGTAGACCCGGTGTTCGCGCGACAGGTCGTCCTCGTAGGGTCCGTAGCGGTACAGGGTGGGTCGAATGCCGGCCCAGGTATCGATGCGACGGAAGGAGCGGATCGAGGGGTAGACGGTCTCGGCGGAGGCGAGCAGGTACTCGACTTCGTCCTGGGTGACGGGGATGTCGTCGAGGTCGCCGTAGTAGTCGTCGTCGGTGGTGCCGAGGATCGTGACGTTCTGCCAGGGTTCGAGGAAGCAGGAGCGGCCATCGATCGCGGAGAAGGTGATCGACCAGTTGCTGATGCGCCGGTCGAAGACGACATGGACGCCCTTGCTGGGCCGGAGGCGGTAGGAGCCGCCGCCGAGGGCGGCGACGCCGGGACCCCAGGCGCCGGCGGCGTTGAGGACGGCGCGCGTCTCGGCGCGCCAGGGCCGGCCGTCGAGGGTTCCGCGGCCGAGGACGACCCAGCCGGGCTCGGGGCCCGGGCGGGGTTCGAGCGTTTCGACGCGGACGTGGGTCGCGCAGTCGCCGCCCGCCTCGAGGCCGGAGCGGGCATTGAGCCAGCAGAGCCGGTGGCTATCGATGCCCCATTCGTCGAAGGTGACGGCCCCGGCGACGTCGGGCGACAGGCCCGGTTCGAGGCGCAGGGCTTCGGCGGCGGTCAGCCGTTCGTGCGGCAGGCCGCGCTTGCGGGGCTGGTAGCGGTCGTAGGCTTCGAAGAAGCCGTCCAGGCCGAGGAGCATGGCGCCGGCGAGCTTCCTCGAGCGCGGGACGGCGAAGAGGAACGGGATGCGGAACAGCAGGTGGGGCACGATGCGCTGGATGCGGCCGGAGTCCTCGCAGGACAGCCTGGTGACGCGGGGCTGGTCGAGCAGGTAGCGGACGCCGCCGTGGATCATGCCGGAGGAGGCGCCGGTGGCGCCGGCGCCGAAGTCGGTCTGTTCGACGAGGGCGCAGCGGAGGCCGCGCAGGGCGGCGTCGCGGAAGGCGCCGGTGCCGTTGACGCCGCCGCCGATCACGACCAGGTCGTAGAGGGTCCCGTCGCCCATCCCGCGTTCCGCCGGCTCACGGTTCGCGCCGGACGCCGATCCCGAGTTCGGCGAGCTGCGCGGCGTCCACCTCGGACGGCGCGCCGCTCATCAGGCAGGCGGCGCGCGTGGTCTTGGGGAACGCGATCACGTCCCGGATCGACTCGGTGCCCGCCAGGAACATCACGAGGCGATCGAAGCCGATCGCGAGTCCGCCGTGGGGCGGGGCGCCGTGGGCGAGCGCCTCGAGGAGGAAGCCGAAGCGGCGGCGCGCCTCCGTCTCGTCCATCCCCAGCGCGGCGAAGACCTGGCGCTGGACCTCCGGCTCGTGCAGACGGATCGACCCGCCCCCGACCTCGACGCCGTTGACGACGATGTCGTAGGCCAGGGCGCGGACGGCGCCGGGGTCGGTCGCCAGGCGCGGGATGTCCTCCGGGCGGGGATGGGTGAACGGGTGGTGCTTGGCGACCCAGCGTTTCGACTCCGGGTCGCGCTCGAACATCGGGAAGTCGGTGACCCAGACGAAGCCCCAGGAGCCGTCGCGGACGAGGCCGAGGCGGCGGGCGAGGTGTTGGCGGAGGCGGCCGGCGGCGGTGGAGGCGACGTCGGGGTCGGCGTCGGCGACGGCGAGCACGAGATCGCCGTCCTCCAGTTGCAGGCGTTCGCGCAGCGCGGCCTGGTGTCCGTCGCGGAGGAACTTGGCCAGTCCTCCCTGCCATCCCGCGGCGGCGACGCGGGCGTTGGCGACGCCCTTGGCGCCGTACGGCCGAACCGCCTCGTTGAGCTCGTCCAGCTCCTTGCGGGAGAAGTTCGCGCCGCGGACGCGCAGCGCGGCGATGCGACCGCCGGCCTCGTGCGGTTCGCGCAGGAACCGGGCGTCGGTGGCGCCGAGGATGTCGCCGACGTCGGTCAGTTCGAGGTCGAAGCGGACGTCGGGGTTGTCGACGCCGTAGCGGCGGATCGCCTCGGCGTAGGTCAGGCGGGGGATGGGCCGGGGGACTTCGACGCCGATCGTCTCGCGGAACAGGCGGGCGAGCAGGCCGTCGGTGACGGCGATCACGTCGTCGGGTTCGACGAAGCTCATCTCCAGGTCGATCTGGGTGAACTCCGGCTGCCGGTCGGCGCGGAGATCCTCGTCGCGGAAGCAGCGGCAGATCTGGAAGTAGCGGTCGTAGCCGGCGATCATCAGGAGCTGCTTGAAGAGCTGGGGGGACTGCGGCAGGGCGTAGAACGAGCCGCGGGAGATGCGCGAGGGGACGAGGTAGTCGCGGGCGCCCTCGGGGGTCGAGCGGGTCAGGATCGGGGTCTCGAACTCGAGGAACCCGCGTTCGGTCAGTTCGTCCCGGGCGATCTTCGCCGCGCGGGCGCGCAGCATCATGATCCGCTGGAGGGCGGGGCGGCGGAGGTCGAGGTAGCGGTAGGTGAGGCGGGTGGTCTCGAGCGCATCGATCTCGTCTTCCATCGGGAACGGGACGGGTTCGCTGCGGGCGAGGACCTCGAGGGAGTCGGCCCGGACTTCGATCTGGCCGGTGGGCAGCTTCGGATTGACGTTGTCGCCGCGGCCGGCGACGGTGCCGGTGAGGCGGACGACGAACTCGGCGCGGAGGTCGCGGGCCGCGGCGGCGGCCTGCGGAGCGGCGGCCGGGTCGATCACGACCTGGACCAGGCCGGTCCGGTCGCGCAAGTCGAGGAAGGCGAAGCCGCCGAGGTCGCGTTTGCGGTGGACCCAGCCGCAGAGGGTCACCGTCCGGCCGATGTGTTCGGCCCGGAGATCGCCGCAGTAGTGGGTGCGTTTGGCCGTCATGGCGGGCGAGTCTAGGCCGAAACGGGGGTGGCGGGAAGACCCGCGGCGCAGCGGGAGGCGGGGGGACGCGGCCGGCTGGTTCGCGGCGCCGGGCTGTGCTAAGTCACCGCAGGCACGGAGGAGGACCGCGGCCGCCGATGAAGGCGATTCTGGAACGGTACGCGCGCTGGTCCGCCTGCCATCCGTGGCGGGTCCTGGGGGCGACGGCGGTGGTGTGCGCGCTGGCCCTGGTGGCGATTCGCGACCTGGGCATCTCGGCCGACCTGGCGGCCGTTCTGCCGTCCGACGCGGACAGCGTACGCCACCTGGAGCGGATCTCGCGGCGGCTGGGCTCGACCGACGCGCTGTACGTCTCCGTGCAGTCGCCGGACGCGCAGGCCAACCGCCGGTATCTGGACGCGGTGGCCGAGGTGGTGGCGCGGTGGCCGGAGCAGCCGTTGATCGTCTACCGGCTGGACATCCGCTACTTCAAGGAGCGGCGGCTGCTGTACGCGGACCTGTCCGACATGGAGCAGGTGCGGGACAACCTCGCGCGCCGCATCCGCTGGGAGAACGTGCATTCGAACCCGGCGTACATCGATCTGGGAGACGACCCGGCGCCGGAGGTGCTGCCGGCCGGGCTGCGAGAGAAGTACGAGGAGCGCTACAAGGGCGAGCTCGGGGACGTCGTGGAGCGCGGGACGGAGGCGCAGGTCGACGAGCCGTCGTCGAGCGACTTCCTGTACCTGGAGAAGGAGGTGGAGGAGCGGCGGGCGGACGGGACGCCGCGGCGCGAGTGGGTGACGGCGATGATGATCCGGTTCCGGGTCGACGCGGTGAACGTCGACCTGGCGAAGAACGTCGTCTACCGCGCGGAGTGCCTGGTCGGGACGCGCACGGGCCCGGACTGCCGGGATCCGGACCGCTGGCCGGGGCTGCGCGAGCTGCCGGCGGACGCGGGGTTGGTCTTGCGGGCGGCGGACTTCCATCCCGAGCTGCGGGTGGAGGTCGGGGGCGGGATCCGCCAGCGGGTGGTCGAGACGGACGCGCTGGGCAAGGACGTGCGCGCCTCGGCGATCGGCTCGCTGGCGGCGATGACGCTGATCGTGCTGCTGGCGTTCCGGCGCCTGCGGGCCCTGCTGTACGTGATGGTGCCGCTCCTCGTCGGGCTGCTGGCGTGTCTGGCGGTGGCGGCGCTGGTGTTCGAGCGGTTGAACGTGATCACGGCGTTCACGTTCGCGGTGCTGGTGGGCCTGGGGATCGATTTCGGCATCCACCTCGGCAAGCGCTACGAGGAGGAGCGGGCGGCGGGGCTGGGCAACGAGGATGCGATCGCGCGGGCGTTCGGGAACACGGGCCGGGCGATGGGCGTGGCGATGATCACGTCGGTGCTGGCGTTCGCCACGCTGACGTCGTCGGAGTTCCGGGGGTTTTCCGAGTTCGGCCAGCTCTGCGCGGTCGGCCTGCCGTTGTCGATGATCGCCGCGTACGTCTTGTTCCCGGTGGTGGTGACGCTGGCGGACCGGGTGCGTCCGATGCGGCCGCGGGCGGGTCGTCCGTCGGTGCCTCCGGCGGTCCGGCGTTTCACGTCGCGGACGGTGGGCTGGGCGATCCTGGCGGGCGCGGCGCTGACGACGGTGGCGGCGATGGCGGCCGCGACGTTCCTCGAGTTCGAGTACGACTACGGCAAGCTCGGGACGAAGCGGGTGAGCTCGAACCGGATCGAGACGGGGCTGGCAACGCGCGGCTACACGGGTTCGCCGGCGGTCGGTCTGGCCGACACGCCGGAGGACGCGCAGAAGGCCTACCGGTATCTCAAGCGGCGCTACAAGGGACCCGACTCGCCGTTGCGGGACGTGTTTTCGATCTACTCGTTCCAGCCCGAGCAGCAGCAGGAAAAGCTGCGCGTGCTGCGGCAGATCGATCTGCTGATGGACGACCCGGCGTTCGGCTTTTTCGAGGACCGGTTGAGCGACGAGGAGCTGGACCGGCTGGACGAGTGGCGGAGGTACCTGCGGGTGGGGCCGGTAGACCCGCTGGCGCCGGAGTTCCCGCAGTGGGTGAAGGATCTGTTCACGGAGCTGGACCAGCGGCAGCCGATCCCGGCCGATGCGTCGCCGTACCAGCGGGGGACGCTGGAGGCGCTGAACGAGGCGCATGCGCCGCGGGTGGGGCGGATCCTGTACCTGATGCCGCGGGGCGACATGAGCCACGGGCTGGAGGCGCTGCGGATGCAGAGCGACTTCCAGACGATCCGGCTGCCGACGGGGGAGCAGGTGCCGGTGGCCGCCTCGGGGTTCGTGTTCGCCGACATCGTCAAGCACATCCAGCGCGACGGCAGCTTCGTCACGGGGATCGCGGTGCTGGCGGTGTTCGTCGTGACCTTCCTCGGCTACCGGTCGCTCGCCCGCGCCCTGGTCACCGTCACGCCGCTGCTGGTGGGTCTGGCATGGCTGCTGGGGCTGATGGTCCTGATCGAGATCAAGCTCACGTTCTACTCGATGGTGATGCTGCCGGTGGTGGTGGGGACGGGGATCGATGCGTCGGTGCATCTGTATTTCCGGTACCTGGAGCTGGGGCCGGGGTCGATCCTGACGACCTTGCGGAGGACGGGACCCGCGGTGGCGGTCTCGACGCTGACGACGATGGCGGGGTTCGGCAGCCTGATGTTCACGCAACACCGCGGGCTGGCTTCGATGGGCCAGGTCGCGGCGCTCGGGCTGTCGACCGTGCTGCTGGCCACGGCGGTCGTGCTGCCGGCGCTGCTGCTGGCCACGGAGCGGCGGAAGCCGCCCGGCCCGGAGGAACCGCCGCCGCCGCGGGAACGGCGCCGGTCGCGCCCCTGGCCGTTCCGCCCCAAGCCGTGACCGGGCGCGGGCGGCCGGAAACGTGACCCGGCGGAAGCCCCCGTGCTAGGTTCGCGCCGGAGGTGAGGCGATGCCGCGCAAGGATGTCGATCGCGAGCGACTCCGGATCCGCAAGCCGGCGCCGAGCGCCGGGACGGGGGTGCAGCTCGTCGAGCAGGCGTTCGTGGTGGTGACGCAGGCGTTCTGCCCCCACGGTCACAACCTGGTGGGGGCCGGCCCGACGGCCTTCGAGGGCTATCCGGGGATCGCGATCTGGGTCGGCGACGGCCGGACGCAGGGCCTGGTGGAGCTGAGCCCCGTGCACGGGGACCGCACCAAGGTCGGTCCGGAGTTCGCGCCGGGGACCCGGTTGCGACTGGAGTGTCCGGTGTGCCGGGCGGAGCTGCCGCTGCTGGCGCGTTGCACCTGCCAGGCGGACGGCACGCTGCGCAAGCTGTACCTGACGGCGGACCGGGACGAGGCGTACGTGATCGGGCTGTGCGACGTGTGGGGTTGCACGCGATCGCGGGTGATCGACGGCAACGAGATCCTCTCGGAGTGGCTCGCCGGGAACATCCGGGACGCGGAGTGAGCCGGAGGGCGGCGGGGGGATTCTTCGGCGTTCAGCCGAGGGCGGCGGCGCGCTTCTCGACGAGGCAGCCGTGTTCGAGGAGCACCTGGCGCAGGGCGGCCAGGAAGCCCTGGACGTCGTCCATGGTCATCGCGCCCATGTTGGCGACCTGGAAGTAGCGGTTGGCCAGCGCCGCCTTGCACTCGTAGATCAGGTATCCGCGGCGCTTCATCTCGTCGTACAGGTCGTGGAATGCGATGCCTTCCGGTACGCGGGCGATCGTGATCACATGGGCTTCGGAGCCGGTGGCGGTGAAGGTGCCGATGCCCATCTCGGCCAGGCCGGCGCGGATCGCCTCGTTGAGGGCCTGGTAGCGGAGGCGCTTGCGGCCGAGGCCGAGTTCGAGGGCTTCGGCGAGGGCGCGATCGAGGGCGAGGAGGCCCTGGACGGCGGGGGTGAACGGGGTCTGGCCGAGGCGGGCGTAGGCGCGGTACTTGCGGACGTCGAGGTAGTAGCCGCGGGGCTCGTCGTCGCGGATCCGGTCCCAGGCACGCTCGCTCATGCAGAGGAACGACACGCTCGAGATGCCGTGCAGACACTTGTTGGCGCTGGAGACGCAGACATCGATGTTGTCGCGGGTCACGTCGAGGTCCTCGCCGCCGAGGCTGGCGACGGCATCGACGACGAAAAGCAGGTTGCGGCTGCGGCAGAGGGCGCCGAGCTGCCGGACGGGGTTGAGCAGGCCGGTGGAGGTCTCGTGGTGCACCATCGCGACGGTGGTGATCGCGGGATCGGCGTCGAGGGCCTGTTCGACGCGGGCGAGATCGACGGTCTCGCCCCAGGCGAAGGGAACTTCGGCCAGGGGGATGTGGAAGGCGCGGGCGACTTCGGCCAGCCGTTCGCCGAACGCGCCGTTGCGAACGACGAGCAATTTGCCGCCGCGGGGGACGAAGTTCGTGATGCCGGCCTCGACGGCCGCGGTGCCGGAACCGCAGAAGACCAGGACGTCGTGTTCGATCGAGGCGCCGAAGACCCGGCGCAGCTTGCGCCGCACCGACTCGAAGACCCGCGTGAAGTCCTCGTCGCGGTGGCACAGGTCGGCGGAAACGAGCGCGCGGCGGACGCCGGGGGAGAGGCTGACGGGGCCGGGGTTCATCAGGAGGTAGGGGCGTTCGGCCCCGCGCTCGAGCTCGCGGATGCGGAGCAGGGCCTGGGCGTGGCGCAGCGCCTGGGGGGTATCGACGTCGAGCCACAGTTCGCCGGCGGCCGGCACGGCGCGCATCAGGCCACGACCGCAGAGCAGTCGCACGCCGTCGGACAGCGAGCAGTCGCCGCGTTCGCGGTAGACCGCCGCCAGGGCATCGACCAGCGCCGGGGTGATGCGGAACACGCCGCAATCGATCGCGTCGTAGTCCGCCAGATCCTTGCCGATCGCGACGATCCGGTCGCCGAGGCGTCCGACCTTGGTCGCGTCGTCGATGTCGAAGCACGCCTCGGGATCCTCGTCGACCATCAGATGGCAGACCCCGTCGTGGACGGGGAGCCGGCACAGGGTCCGCACCAGCGGCGCCTCGTAGAGATGGTCGGCCATCGAGAGAATGCACGGGCGATCGATGTACTTCGCGGCGGCCAGCAGCGAGACGCCGTTGGACTTCTGCCAGTCGGGGTTCTCGACGATCGTGATCTCGATCCCGCGCTCGGCGGCCAGCGCCTGGCGGATCTTCTCGCCCTGGTACCCGACGACGACCACCGCCTCGCGCAACCCAGCCTCCCGGAACGCCGCCAGGACGTGCTGGATCAGGGTCCGCCCGCCGACCTCGACGAGCGGCTTGGGAATTCCCGAGCCGTTGACGAGCCGAGAGCCGCGTCCCGCCGCCAGAATGATCCCTCGTTCCACCGTCATGTCCGCCTCAGCCGCATCCACCCCGCCATAACCCACGATTTCGTCTTCCGACCTGTCGCTCGAACGGCTCAGTGTGAATTCAATTCACACCCTGTATTGCAACACCCTACAAGACCCCCCATCCGGCGCTTGCCGCGAGAGCGGGGCCAAGTACCACGAACCCGGGACTTTTCTCAAGTCCCGCGACGCCGGCCGGGGTCTCGGACTCCCCGACCAGACTGCCGGCCTCGGCGCAATGCAAGGGTCGGGCCAAACTACCGTCAGATCGAAGAGTTGAGTGTTTCCCGACGATCTTGTTGTCCGGGCATGATTGGTGCTAGAAGCGGCCGGCCGTTCGGGGCCGGTGGGACGGGGGGCCGGGGAGGAAGAGGAGGCGCGGATGCGTCAGAAGCCGACGAAGATCGAACCGGCCGAGGGGAAGCTCGGCGTATTGCTGGTGGGACTGGGGGCCGTCTCGACCACGTTCGTGGCGGGGGTGGCGTTGGGCCGCCGTCACGGGCGGCGGCCGTTCGGTTCGTTGACGCAGATGGGGACGATCCGTCTGGGCAAGCGGACGGACAACCGGTCGCCGTTGATCAAGGAGTTCGTGCCGCTGGCCGACCCGAACGACCTGGTGTTCGGGGCCTGGGACTGTTTTGCGGACGACGGCTACACGGCGGCGGCGAAGGCCGGGGTGCTCCACAACGAGGACCTGGCGTTGGCGCGCGAGGACTTGGCGGCGCTCCGGCCGTGGCCGGCGGTCTTCTCGCGAGACTACGTCAAGCGGCTGGACGGAACGCACGTCAAGAAGGGGAAGAACAAGCTGGAGCTGGCCGAGCAGTTGATGGAGGACATCCGGAGGTTCCAGCAGGAGACCGGCGTGGCCCGGACGGTGATGATCTGGTGCGCCTCGACGGAGGTCTTCCTGCGGCCGGGTCCGGCGCACGAGTCGCTGGCGGCGCTGGAGAAGGCGATGGCGGCGAACGACCCGTCGGTTGCGCCGAGCATGATCTACGCCTATGCGGCGTTGCGGTGCGGGGTGCCGTTCGCGAACGGGGCGCCGAACCTGACGGTGGACATTCCCGCGATGTGGGAGCTGGCGCGGGAACGGGAACTGCCGATCTGCGGCAAGGACTTCAAGACGGGGCAGACGCTGATGAAGACGATCCTGGCCCCGGGGCTCAAGGCGCGGATGCTCGGCCTGCACGGCTGGTTCTCCAGCAACATCCTCGGCAACCGCGACGGCGAAGTGCTCGACGATCCCGAGTCGTTCAAGACCAAGGAGGAGAGCAAGCTGTCGGTGCTCGATTCGATCCTCCAGCCCCAGCTCTACGGCGAGTTGTACGGGGACTTCCACCACAAGGTGCGGATCAACTACTACCCGCCGCGCGGGGACAACAAGGAGAGCTGGGACAACCTCGACATCTTCGGCTGGCTCGGCTATCCGATGCAGATCAAGATCAACTTCCTCTGCCGGGATTCGATCCTCGCCGCCCCGATCGTCCTCGACCTCGCCCTGTTCCTCGACCTGGCCCGGCGCAGCCACCTGCACGGAATCCAGGAGTGGTTGTCCTTCTACTTCAAGAGCCCGATGGTTCCGCCGAAGCTGTACGCCGAGCACGACCTGTTCATCCAGCTGATCAAGCTCAAGAACACGCTGCGCTGGCTGCGGGGCGAGGAGCTGATCACGCATCTGGGCAACGAGTACTACGACTGAGCGACCGGCGAGGCCCCGCCGCGAACGGTTCGATCACGACCACGATCACGACCACGTCCACGACCACGATCACGTCCACGATCACGATCACGACCACGTCCGCGATCAGGTCCGCGATCGCGACCACGGGGTGAGGAGGGGGGGAGAGGCTCACGGTCGCAGGGCCGGCGGAAAATCGCCCAGGCGTTGCGGGTCACCCTCGGCGCGCCAGACGAACCAGCCCCGGTCGGCGGATCCGAACAGCAGGGCATCCGCTCCCAGCGCCGCAACCCCGACCGCGGTCAACTCGGCGACATCGTGGAACGCGACGCGTTCCACCCGTCCGTCGGCCGTCCGGACGGCGTACAGCGCGTCGAAGCGGTGAAGACCCGGCTGTTCGACCCGCACGGCGATCCACCGGCCGTCCGGGGCATCGCAGCGTTCGTAGGCATCGACCGGCGCGCTGCCCGGCAGCGTCACGTCGCCGAGGCCGGGCACCGCCACGCGCAGCGGCTCCTGGGCGGCGGCGGTGGTCCGGCCGACGACGGCGGGTGCGGCGGGGACGGATGCGGCGGGGGTTTCGAGCGACCCGAAGCGCCGGCACGACCAGTCGTCGGCGGGGACGCCGCCGAGGACGGCGGCGCCGTGGGCCGAACGGAAGACCCAGCGCGGGGCGGAGGGGGTGCACGCGGGGGTCGCCGCCAGCGCCCGTTCGACGGGCGGCGGAAGCGCCAGCGGCTCGAGGCGCACCAGCACGTCGGACGACGTTTCCTCGCCGGGAAGGGCGGCCCGGGCGATCAGTTCCAGGGCGGGCCGGCCGGACGACGGGTCCGAGCGGAGTTCGCCCAGTTCCAGGCGGTTCTCGGGAAAGGCGGCCTCCTCGCCGAAGGCGGCGACCAGGGCATCGAGGACGTCGGGGTCGGTGGCGAGGCCGGCGGTGGACGGGAGTTCGACCGGGTAGAGCTGGCCGCGTTCGGTGTCGATCACGGACAGGGAGCGCTCGCGGTCGATCTGGCGGTCGAGGGCGACGAACGGCGTGCATCCGATCCAGGCGGCGCCGCGCCAGCCGCCGCCGAGCAGCAGGAGACGGGGAGGGGCGAGGCCGTCGAGGTCGAGGAGGGCGAGGCCGTCGGCGGTGGCGACGACGGCGGGGCGTCCCGGCGTTCCGCCCGCGGGGCCGGCGGGGGGGCCGGGGCATGCCGCGGCGATCCACGCCGTCACGATTCCGACTGCCGTCCGACCCGCCCGTCCGGTGGTCCGCATGGTGTTGTCACGCCTCGCGCGTTGGACTATGCCACGTCGCATGAGAATTATCCTCAGCAACTGTCCGCCGGAGCGGGCGGAGGCGATCGCGACGGCGCTGGTCGAGGAGCGGCTGGCGGCGTGCGTCAACGTCCTGCCCGGGGTCCGTTCGACCTACCGCTGGCGGGGGAAGGTGGAGCGGGAGGCGGAGACGACGCTGCTGGTGAAGACCTCCGCCGGAACGCTCGAGCGGTGCACGGCGCGGTTGCGGGAGCTGCACCCGTACGAGTGTCCCGAGATCCTGGTGTTCTCGCCGGAGATCGCGGAATCGTTCGCGCCGTACGTGGCGTGGGTGCGGGAAGAAACGACCGGCGGGTCGGGGCGGGGTTCGTGAGGCGATCGGCGGACGTCCGGGGCTGTGGGGGGGCGCGGGTGGTTCAGTACGGGCCGCCGACGTAGGTATCCGGCGGGACGAGGAAGTACACTTCGCGGGTATCGAGGACGGTGACGCTCTCGCCGAGCACCTCGACCTGGCCGCGGAAGAGTTGGGGTTCGGACGTCGGGGGTACGATCTCGTTCCGGCGCGGGACGATGTCGAAGCAGACGATGGTGCCGGGGAGCACGTCGAGGAACACGTCGTTGTAGGTGTCGCCGTCGGCGTCGGCGACGGGCAGCCCGCCGACGCAGACCCGACCGGGATGTTCGGGGTCCTCGACGCCGCCGGCGGTGTTGGGTTCGATCCGCTCGACGAAGCGGGTGGTGTCGACGGTCTCGGTCGGGCTTTCGACGACGTCGACGGCCCGGGCGGAGATGTCCATCACGACCTGGCCGGCCAGCGTTTCGATCGCCTCGACGACCTGGTCGCCGATCCCGGTGCCGTCGCTGGCGATTTCGAAGGCCAGCGGGTTGCCGGCGGTGTCGACCGACCCGATGTCCCGGGCGACGTCGCGGTAGCCGGTCCACATGTTGTCTTCGTCGCCGACCGCGCCCTTGGAACTGATGCCGATGAAGCGGATGTGGGCGTCGCGCAGCGCGGCGATCAGCTCGTCGTAGGTCGGCCGGGTGCAGACGGCCAACCCTTCGCCGAGGAACGACTCGTCGCCGAACTCGACGAGGATCGGCACGGCGCCGGGCCGGAAGCACGGCCACCCGTTGCCGGGGCGGTCGAGGGGACAGGTGGTGGCGGTGACGCGGTCGGCATTCCAGTCGTCGTCGGGGCCGTTCTCGTCGTCGGTGGCGACCAGCCAGGCGGCGGAGAGGTACGGTTCGTGGGTGCCGTTGCAGACGGGGGTGTCGCGGATCGTCTCGAGCGCGCGCTGGGTCAGGGCCGGGTCCACATCGATCATCTGGTCGCAGCGCAGGCCGACCGCGGTGCCGCCGCTGCTGCAGCTGCGGATACCCGGGCAGATGTCGAGGTCGGCGGCCCCGAAGGCGACGTCGGGAATCGCGGCGGCGACGCGGGGCACGATGCCGGTCCGCAGCGAGTTGGTCAGGTTCTGGATCTCGCCGCCCATCGAGGCGCTGCGGTCGATCAGGAAGAACACGTCGGCCATCTGGATGTTCGTCCCGAAGACCAGGGTGTCGCGCGACGGTTCGGGGGGCGCCTCGTAGGGGACGAGGAAGACGAAGTCCCCACGCGTCCGCGGGCTGTCGGTGGCGACAAGCGGGTCGGTGCCCGCGGCCACCTCGACCACGTCCAGGGCGCCGTCCCCGTCGGTGTCCTGCCGGGTCGGATCCGTCCCGCGCGTCCGCTCCTCGGCGTCCGACAGGCCGTCGTTGTCCGAGTCGAGATCGCGGTAGTCGGGCACCGTGTCGTGGTCGGAGTCCGCGGGCGGCGTGAGCACGTCCGCGTCCCCGGCCTCGGCGGCGTCCGGAAGGCCGTCGCCGTCCGAATCGAGGTCGCGGGCGTCGGGGGTGGTGTCGCCGTCCGTGTCGCCCGAGCCCTCGTGGACGTCGGCGATCGTGTCGCCGTCGGTGTCGGTCGGGTCGATCGCCTCCACGTCGCGGGGAGCGTCGCGGCCGTCGGGAAGGACCGTGTCGTCGTTGCTCGCCGAGCAGCCCAGGACGGCGGTGATCGCCAGGAACACGAAGGTGGTTCTCATCGTCGCCTCCCCGCCCGCGATGCCATCCGCAGGTCGATCGGATGATACCGTGTCCCCGCCGCGCGGTCCACGGGGCCACGGCCACGACCACGATGCGGGCCCGCGGTGGCGCGGCGGGTCCAATCGGGATCGGCCGGGCGAGTGCCGGGGGAGAGCGGTGCGGGCGGGTCAGAACAGGATGGCGGTGCAGACGTGGGTGGCGGGGTCGCAGTAGTCGGAGCAGCAGTCGGCGTCGGTGGTGCAGGGTCCGGCGTAAGGGACGCACGGGCGTTCGTCGCTGGTGCAGGACCCGGCGACGCAGTAGCCGTCGCAACAATCGACGTCGGCGGTGCAGGGCCCGTCGACGGGGACGCAGGTGATGCCGCCCGGGCAGCAGACGCGGGCGCCGGAGGCGTCGGCCGCACAGAGTCCGCAGCAGCACTCGTCGTTGAAGGTGCAGGCCTGGCCGTCGGCGATGCACTCGCCTTCCGGGACGGCGTAGCAGCGGGAGACGCCGGCGAGGGTCGGACGGCAGTTGCGGCGGCCGCTGCAGCAGTTGTTGGCGGATCCGGTGAAGCAGACCTCGCCGTCGCCGAGGCAGCCGGCGGGGTGGTGGCAGCGGAAGACCTCCGGGTCGTCGGTGCTCGGTTGGCAGCCGCCGCTGCAGCAGTCGTCGTCGGTGAAGCAGATCTCGTTCACCGGCCGGCAGCCGCTCAGGTACTGGCAGGTGGGGGTGCCGACGCCGGACTCGACGCAGGCGCCAGAGCAGCACTCGCGGAAGCCGGTGCACGGGATCCCGACGACGGCGCAGTTGGTGAACTCCATGCAGACGCCGCGGTCGCAGGACATCGTGCAGCATTCGTCGTCCGACCGGCAGATCTCGCCCGGGGGCCGGCAGGTGTAGTTGCCGACGCACATCGTGTCGCCGTCGGGGAGGGTTTCGCACTGCCGGGAGCAGCAGGTGCCGGCGCCGCAGGCCTCGCCGAGGGGCAGGCACAGGCCGGCGCTGGCCTGGCAGGCGCCGCCGGTGCAGACGTTGCTGCAGCAGTCGAGGGCCTCCTCGCAGGGGTCGCCGACCTGGGCGCAGCGCCCGTCCTCGGCGCAGGCGCCGTCAAGGCAGTAGAGGGAGCAGCACTCGTAGGCCGCCTCGCAGGCTTCCCCGGCCGGGGTGCAGGTGGTGTTCTGGCAGCGCCGGACGCCGTCGGCCTCGGTCTCGCAGCGGCCCGAGCAGCAGTCGGAGGGGGCGATGCACTCCTCGCCGGCCGCCTCGCAGGTCCCGGTGGTGGTGGAGCAGAAACCGCGGTAACAGACGCCGCCGCAGCACTGGGTCGGGTCGGTGCAGGGCTGCCCGACGTCGAGGCACCCGTCCGGGGGGATCCAGCCGTCCGGGAGGACGGCCGCGTCGTCCCGGGCGTCGGGGCCGGGGACGTCGGGAACCTCCGCGACGCCGTCGGGAAGCTCGCCGTCGGCGGGCACGTCGCCCGTCGTGCCGCTTCCGCCGCAGGCCGCGACGAGGAGGGCGAAGAGGGTCCAGGCCACAGGGTTGCGATGCCGCATGATCACCTCCCGGTCGTGCGGTTCCAGTGCCGCGCGACCTTTCGACCCGCACGATCCGCGACGGGGATTCCCCGAAGGCGGGGGAACCTTGCAGCCGGCAGGGGGCGGAGGGTTTCGGGCTACGCGGTCGGGGGGAGGGAAGCGGTGGAGCCCGGGAGCCAGGGGGCGAGGTTCCAGCGGCGAAACACCGGGCAATCGCGGCACTTTTCCGGCCAGTCGCCGGTCTCGGTGCGTTCCTTGTGTCCGGTGACGGCCCAGCAGCAGTAGCCGGGGCCGTCGGTGCGCAGGGAGCAGACGCCGCAGAGTCCTTCCGGACGTTGTTCGTGCTGCCAGCAGGCGGGGCGTTCGCCGCACGGCAGGAGCAGTTCGAAGGTGGTGTCCTCGCCGGGGCGGGAGGTGACGGCGAGGAGGCCGCCGTGGGCCTCGGCGATCTCGCGGGCGGCGGCGAGGCCGAGGCCGCCGGCGCCGGGGCGGACGTTGCCGAAGGGGCGGAAGACGCGGCGGAGGTCTTCCTCGGCGATCGTGGGTCCGCCGTCGGCGATGCGGATCGAGGCGACGCTACCGGGGAAGCCGGGCACGCGGCGGCGGACGAGGTCGGCGGCCGGCTCGTTCCACTCGACGCGCACGCGGCCGTCGCGGCCGGCGGCTTCGATCGCCTGGCTGACGACGGCGCCGACGGCGCGGCGGAACTGGGCGGGGTCGACGGCGAGCAACGCGTCGCCGTCGGCGGGGACGATCTCGAGTTTCACGCCGCGGCTGGTGGCCAGTCCGACGAACGGGTCCATCGCCTCCGCCATGACCTTTCCCAGCGGCAGGAGGCGGGGTGCGGGGACGGCGGAGCGGACGCCTTCGAGGTATTCCTGGACGGTGCGGGTCAGTTTGCGGGCGGACTGGGTGAGGGTGGAGACGACGAGTCGGGTGCCGGCGGTGAGTCCCGCTTCCTGTTCGAGAAACTGGGTGCCGGCGAGGATCGAGCCGACGAGGGGTTGGAGTTCCTGTCCGAGGCCGGCGGCCAGGCCGCGCGCCTGGGCCAGGCGTTCGACGCGCCGGCGGCGGCGGTCGGCGCGGCGGATCTCGCCCAGGTCGCGGAAGACGACGAGCCAGCCGTCACCGCCGGCGACGGGGCAGGGAACGGTATCGAAGCCGATCCAGCGGCGCGCGCCGTCGCCGGTCTGGAGTTCGACCTGGCGGCGGCCGGGGCGGCGGGGCGGCTGGAGCAGTTCGCCGCCCCGGGGCACCCACTGTTCCAGCCGCGTGCCCATCGCCTCGGGGGTCAGGCCCAGCCACTCCTGGGCGGGGCCGTTGGCCAGGACGATCCGGCCCTGCGCGTCGGTGAGCAGGACGCCGGACGGGACGTTCTCGATCACGGTGCGGAACAGTTCTTCGGAGGCGGCGAGGGCGCCGTGGGCGGCCGCACGTTCGCGTTCCTCGGTGACGTCATGGCCGGCGGCGACGACGCAGGCGACGGCGCCGGCCTGGTCGCAGAGGCCGTGGAGGCGCCAGGCGAGGCGGCGGCGGCCGCCGTCGCGCCGGTTCCAGGAGTGCTCGTGGTGGATCGGGTGGCGGCCGGCGAAGACCTGTTCGCACGCGATGCGCAGGCCGTTCGCCTCGTCGTCGGGCAGGAGGCGGTCGGCGAGCGGCGTGCCGCGGAGCTCCTCGAGCGAGTAGCCGGAGAGTTCCTGGCAGGCGCGGTTGAAGCGCACGACGCGGCCCTCGCGGTCGAGGACGAAGACCGGGGTACCGACGGCGTCCAGCAGAATCGCGACGAGGTCCGCGCTCATCCTCCCACCCCATCCGCCCCGCTCGGGGCTCCCGATGATCGGACCGATCCACTCCGGGTGTCAACCGCGGGATCGCGGGGCCGACGTGCGCTCGTTCGCCGGCCGGCTCCCTTGTTTCCCGGCCGCGGTCCGCCGGACCCGTGCTATCCTGTCGGGCATGAACACGCGCGACTCGTGGGGTCGGTTCTGGCTGGTCGTCGCGGCGTTCGCGGCCGGCGGCTGCGGCACGAGCGACGACGGTGTGGTGGACGTCCCTCATCCTGCCGACGCAGCGGATGCGGACGCGGACGCGGCGGACGCGGACGCGGACGTGCCGGTCGAGGCCGAGGCGGAGGCGGCGGGGGATGCCGATGCCGACGCGCCGATGGAGGCGGACGGCGACGACGGGGGGGAAGCGGAGGCGGACGTGCCGCCGGCGTGTCCGTGTCCGGCGCTGCCGGCGGTCTGCGCGGCGCCGGCGGCGGGCGAGCCGACGTTCACGCCGCCGAACGAGGCGATGGCGGGCCAGTTCCTCGACCTGCTCGCCTGCGCGGACGCCTCGGTGCGGCTGGCGATCTACGAGACGGACTGGGAGTGCGTGGTGGACGCGTTCGCGGCGAAGCTCGCGGCCGACACGGACCTGGTGGTGCAGTTCGTGATCGACGACGACATGTGCCCGCGGGGCGCCGACGGGACGCTCACCTGTCCGCTCGCGCGCCTGGAGACGTCGGACCGGGTGACGATCGTCCTGGACAACCGCAGCGGGCTGATGCACCACAAGTTCGCGATCTTCGACGACGCGCGAGTCTGGGTCGCCTCGGCGAACCTGACGCAGCGGTCGTTCTGCACGGACAACAACAACGCGATCGTCGTCGACCAGGCCGAGATCGTGGCGGCGTACGGCAACGTCTTCCGGCGGATGTTCGTCGATGGGACGTTCGGGCCGGTGCCGCCGGAGGAGCCGGTGGCGGGGGGATCGTACCGGGTCTATTTCTCGCCGGAGACGCCGGCGTCGGCGCCGGCGCGCTGGTTCAACGACCTGGTCGCGGCGGTCGGCGCGGCGACGACGTCGGCGGAGGCGATGATCAACGCGTTCACGCGGACGGAGGTCTCGGAGGCGTTGATCGCGGCGCATCGGCGCGGGGTCGCGGTGCGGGTGATCGTGCAGAACACGTACGCCGACGAGGCGCCGGCGCAGGCGCTGCTGGCGGCGGGCGTCCCGTTGCACGCGGGCGAGATGCACAGCAAGACCCTGGTGCTCGACGGGCGCACGGTGGTGACGGGCTCGGCGAACTGGTCGGCGAACGCCTGGAGCAACAACGAGAACTCGCTGTGGATCGAGGACCCGGCGGTCGCCGCGGCCTATCGGGCGGAGTTCGAGCGGGTGTTTGCGGCGACGAGCGCGCCGGCGCCATAGGCAACGGCGGCGGGAATGCGCGGGGGGCCCCGCGGGTTGGGCGGGGGAGAGAGAGCGATGGACGAGCCGTGCGAGGGCCGGGTGACGGGCGGGCCGCGGAGGAGGCGGGCGCGCGTTCGTCTGCGGGCGGCCTGGGCCGTCTGGTGGACGCTCGGGACGGCCGCGGCGGCCTGCGACGACGGCGACCCGGTCGCGCCGGTCGAGGACACGGGAGCCGAGGGTGACGAGGCGGCGGGGGCCGACGCGGATGCCGACGGGGACGTCGGCTTCGACGCCGACGACGACGGCGGCGCGGACGGGCCGGAGGACGTCTCCGGCGGCGCGTGGGTCCGCATCACCTTCCCGGAGGACGGGGCCGAGGTGCCGAACCCGGTGACGCTGCGCTGGGAAGCCGGAGGCGGCGTGGCCGCGGTGGCCTTCGAGGCGGACGGATGGCCGTTGCAGCGCGACCCGATGCCGGCGGACCTCGGCGCCTACGAGTACTCGTTCACCGGGGTGAACTACGTGCGGCACGTCGTGTTGCGGGGCTACGACGCCGGCGGCGTCGAGGTGGCGACGGACGAGGTCGATTTCACGCCGACGGAGCAGGTCTGTTCGATCCCCGACCCGCCGGGCTTCAACCACTACACGGTCGAGGTGATCAACAACTGGGACCTGTACCCGAAGGACGGGACGTTCCCGTACTGCTGGGAATCGACCGGAGCGATGTGCGGGGAGAACTGGGGGCAGATCTACGACGGATACTACGGTGGGGAGCTGCTGTTCCCGGGCGGAGGCGACTGTTTCTGTTCCGGGCACACGCTGGAGATCTTCCTGCGGGCGTACCGGTTGTGGCAGGCGGAGCACGGGGTGCCCGAGACGGTGCCGTTCCAGGTGGGCGGCAACGTGTTGAGCGTGGCGAGCGTGGACGTCGGGGTGTTCTACCAGCACTGGCAGGGGTTCGGGGTGGCGCGCGAGGCGAGCGCGGCGAACGCGTTCGAGACGGCGGGGATCGGGGAGAATCTGTGGGAGGACCGGTGGGACGAGGTGTTGCCGGGCGACTACGTCAACCTGTCCCGGTCGACCGGTTCGGGGCACGCGGTGATCTTCGTCAACTGGATCGAGGATTCGGGGGAGAAGATCGGCCTGCGCTACTACGGTTGCAACAGCCGCGGCGCTTCGTGCCCCGACCCCGACGACCCGCTCGGGACGACCGGCAACTCGGGTCCGTCGTTCGTCACGGAGTACTTCGAGGGGCACGGGGGGACGGTGTTGCCGGAGTACCTGTTCATCGGGCGGGTGTTCGAGCCGACGACGGCGCCGTAGTCCCGAACGGTGGGGACCGGGCGAGGGCGAGCGGCCGGACCGGGGAGGACCGCTCCTCGGGTCGGGTTGGAGCGGGGGGGAGGCGGGCATGACGAGACGGATCGTGACGGCCGGGGCGCTGGCGGCGTGCATCGGGTTCGCCGCGGGGTGGCTGGCGCGCGGGGGAGGCGGCGGGGAGGCG
>JAAZOP010000189.1 GCA_012797735.1 Myxococcales bacterium | reverse complement strand
GAGTGAGGGCGAGCCGCCCGGGCAGCTTCGGTTCGACGGCGCGCAACTGAGCAGTGGTCTCTTGGGTGCCCGTTCACTACACGCCTGGCGTCCACGGGAGCAGTGCCAGTAACGATCGTTTGTGCAGCCGACTCCGGACATTGACAATCAGCGACGACACGCCGGCATTTTTCGGCCCGGAACTCGGGACCGAAACCCAAACGCCCCGAAACCGCCTGTAGACCGTTTTCGGTTGATCCGGTAGAATGGGACGAGACCCATCGAGAGGGAGGCCCGTCATGGCCGAGAGGTTCGACATTGAGCAGCGCTGGCCCGAGCTGTTCGCGCAGCTCGATGAGACTCAGCGGCGCGCTGTCGTGCAGTCGCTCGCCGCGGCCTGGCACGAGGGCTGGACCCCGAACCGGGAGGACGTGGAGAACCTGACCGAC
This sequence comes from Myxococcales bacterium, assembly GCA_012797735.1. Taxonomy (GTDB): domain Bacteria; phylum Myxococcota_A; class Polyangia; order DRWM01; family JAAZOP01; genus JAAZOP01. The sequence continues at coordinate 1,248 of JAAZOP010000189.1, read as the reverse complement.
GAGGCCCGCGGCGCGATCGACGCTGCCGAGTACCGCCGCCGGGCACACGCCGCGGCGCGGCGCAGTGTGGCGGCCGCCGGCCGCTGATGGCGACCCGTTTCGACACCTGGGAGTCGTACTTCTATCCGCCACCGGACGACGGGACGCTGCGCAACCTGTTCGACGAGCGCGACCCGCTCGTGCTGTCCCGCTTGGAGTATGTCGAGACGGCGCTGCGCCAGCGCCAGCTCAACGCTGACCCGTCGCTGGTGGCTCACACGTTCGACGCGTCGCACGTGCGCGCGATTCACTGGCACCTGTTCCAGGACGTCTACGAGTGGGCGGGGCAGTACCGCACGGTCAACATGGCCAAGGGGGTCGGCCGCGGTTTCGGTGACGTCAAGACGGGCGAGGTCGACCGCTATCTGGCCGACGTGCAGCGGCTCGTGCTCGGCACCGAGTGGGGCCGGCTGGACCGCGAGGAGTTCGGCGCGAAGGCCGCCGAGGTGTTCGCCTACCTGAACCAGGCGCATCCGTTTCGTGAGGGCAACGGGCGGACGTCAAAGGTGTTCATGGAGCACGTCGCCGAGCGGTCGAGGTTCACCCTGGACTACAGCCGGGTGACCCCGTTGGAGTGGAACAACGCATCCATGCTCAGCGCACCGGACCTGGGCACGTACGCGCCCGTGCCGGCCTCGCTCGTGCCGGTGTTCCGGGCGATCGCCGTGGACCGCACGAGCACGTCGACGCCGGGGGCCGACCCGGCGTCCCGCCACCGTTCACCACTGAGCGCCAGCTACCCGAAGCCGGCGAGCGAGGCGACCCGTGGCGGAGCGGAGCAGTCCGGCGTGGCACCACGTCGGGGCGGCCCCTATCTCCCCGGCCGGGGCTACGGCGGAGGCGGTCGAGGGGAGGGGCGGTGAGCAACGTCGTGGGCTATGCGCGGGTTTCCCGGCATGACCAGAACCCGGCGGCGCAGGAGGCCGAGCTGCGCGGGCCGGCGCGGTGCGGGTGTTCGTCGACCAGGGGGAGTCGTCCCGGATCAAGGACCGCCCGCAGTGGGTGGCGTGCCTGGACTATCTACGTCCGGGTGACACGCTGGTGGTGCGCCGGCTGGATCGGATCGCCGGCAGCGAGACGATGGCGATCGAGACCATCAACGAGCTGCACGAGCGTGGGGTGAACATCAAGAGTCTGACCGAGCCGGATATCGACACCACGACCCCGATGGGTAAGGCGCTGTTCGGCATCGTCGCGGTGTTCGCGCAG
>JAAZOP010000188.1 GCA_012797735.1 Myxococcales bacterium | reverse complement strand
TGGACTTCTCGCTGGGCGCTTCCCTCGACACGGACGAACGCGGCATCTGCTACACCTCGTCCTACTACGCGGACGCCTGCGCCTTTCTGGTGACGGAGGGCGCGATGACTTCGCAGCAGGGGCTTGCGGGCGGCGTGATCGCCGTGGGACCGGTGCCCGCCGCCGAGGGGGGCGCGGGCGCGCTGCTCCGGGCCGCCGCCGCCTCCGGCCGGCAGAGTTCCGTCCCGGCCCGCGGCAGCCGCGTGGGCGCCGACGAGGAGTTCCGCAAGCCGGAGGCTCCGCCGCCCGGTCCGATCCCGGCCCTGCCCATCACCGGCCGCGCCTCGTCCGTCGATTTCGGCTCGATCCTCTCGTCGCTCGACGCCGACGACGTCGAGCGTTGGATGCTGCAGAAGGACAAGCTCGACCACGGCCCGTTCCGCGATCGCGAGTTGGCCGAGATGATCCTCAAGGGGACGGCGCTGGCCGACCACACCGTCACCAACCTCGAGACCGGCGTGCGCTGCAAGCTCAAGCAGGTCGAGCCGTTCAAGCCGTTCCTCGAGAAGTACAAGGTCCGCAAGAAGCAGCAGGAGGAACAGGAAGCGCTCAAGCGCTCGGTGCGCGTCGAGCGGATGGGGCTGGCGGCGAAGGTGGCCATCGCGCTCGGCATCGCCGTGGCGGTGGCGGGCACCGCCGTCGGCCTGTACTACGGCCTGCGCACGACCAGCGAAGGCGCGACCCAGGTCACGGAGGACCAGCAGGTTGCCAGCGGCGGCCCGCTGCAGGTCGATGGCGTCCAGGCCAAGTTCACCGAGGCGTCGCTCGAGACGCAACCGCCGCCGACCGTCGAGGAGAAGAAGAAGCGGCGGCCCGGGTCGCGCCGCTCCGGCACCGGCTCCCATCGGCCGGGCGGCGGCCTGCAGGACTGGGACTCGGCCTGGAACGCAGGCGGCGACCTCGACCTGGGCAGCGGCGACAGTGCGCCGATCCTGACGGCCCGCGAGATCAACGCCAAGATGCGTTCCAAGCAGAGCGCCCTGTTCTCGTGCGTGCGGGCCGAGATGAGCCGCAACCCGAACATGCCCGGCCAGATCAACATCGAGATGCTGATCCGCGGGCACGAAGTGGTGGCCGCCCGCGTCCCCGGCCAGTCCGGCGCCCTGGAAAGCTGCATCCAGGGTGTCCTGTCGTCCGTGCGCTTCGACAGCCAAGCCTACGGCCAGATGCGCTCGGCGTTCTCGATGGAGGTCGTCCGGTGACCGGCACCGGGGGGATCCGTCCGCGCGGCGCCCGTCTCGTCGCTCTCGCCCTGGCAGCGGTGGTCCTGACCGTTGCCGGCTGCTCGGAGACCGTGCTGCGGACCACGCGCGAGGCGGAGGCGAGCCGCGCGGCGGGGGCGCTGGAGCGCCACGGCGTTCCGGCGAAACTGGAGGCGACGCAGCGCGGGCGCGAGTCGTCCTTCGAACTGCGCGTCGCGGCGGACGACGCCCCGCAGGCCAGGGCGATCCTGGCGGCGTACGGCCTGCCGCGGGCCCCGCGCGCCGGCTCCGCCACGCTCGCCGCCTCCGGCGGCCTGGTTCCTTCCCCGGCCGAGGAACGCGCGCGGCTCGCCGCCGCCGTCTCGCTCGACGTGGAACAGAGCCTCGAATCGATCGACGGCGTGCTCGAGGCCCGCGTGCACGTCGCATTCCCGCTCGGGGAGGACCCCGCCTTCGCTCCCGAGGCGGAGTTCCGGCCGCCGCGCGCCTCGGTGCTCGTCCGACACCGGGCGGACGCGCCGGCTCCGGCCGCGGCGGACGTCCGCCGGCTGGTCGTCGGCGCGGTGGACGGGCTGGCGCCGGAAGCGGTGGAAGTGGTGCTGCAGGCGGTGACCGTGCCCGGGGCCGCGGCGGACGCCTGGGAATCGCTCGGACCCTTCGAAGTCCGGACCGGCAGTCGCGGACCGCTGCTCGCCCTGCTCGTCGGCGGTCTGGCCGCCATCGCGGCCCTCGCCGCGTTGCTGGTCTGGAGCCGGGTGACCCTGGGCCGGACGCGCCGCCATGCCACGTGAGCCGACCGCCGGCCTATCGGTCGGCAACCAGTGGATCGAGCGCCTCCTCGAATCGGCCGCCGTCAAGGCGTTCGTCGTGCTGCTGATCGCGGTCTCGCTGCTCCCGGCGCTCGACCGGCCGTGGTTGCACGGAGCGGTGTTCCTGCCGGCGTTCGGCCTGGAACTGCTCCTGCGGGTCCGCCTGTTCTTCGCCCGCCGGGGTGCGCTGCGCCGGCGCCGCGCGGCCGGCGAACCCGTGCTCGACCGGGAGCGCCGGCCGCTGGAACCGCTGCTGCTGGTCTTCGACTTCGTCGCCGTCGCGTCGTTCGTGCCGTGGTGGCACTGGTTCGAGTCGGTGCGGCTGCTGCGCCTCGCCCGGCTCGTCCGGATCGTGATCGTCGTCCGCTACGCGGCCGACCTGCTGCACGACCTGTGGATCGTGATCACGCGCCGGGAGCGCCTGGGCCAGCTGCTGCTGTTGCTGCTGACGGTGGCCACGTTGTCCTTCGTCTCGGCGGCCCTGCTGCTGTACGCGGTGCCGCACAGCCCGCTGCACCGCGGGGACGTGTTGGAGGCGTTCTGGTGGTCGTTCCTCCAGTTGGAGAGTGCGGACAACGTCGTGCGCACGCTGCACGACGAGCCGGCGGTCGTCGCCGCGTCGGTGCTGCTGACCTTGACCGGCATCTTCCTGATGGCGTTCCTGATCGGTCTCGGTACGAACGTGGTCGGCGCGCTGGTCGTGGCCGCCCGCCTCCGCCCGCTCGACATGGAGGGACACGTCGTGCTGGCCGCGCCCCCCGGTGCGGCGCGCCGCATCCTGCGCGACCTGCGCCGGCTGGAACCGCGCAACGTGCGGGAACGCCCGACGCACGAAGGCGGCTTCCGCTCGCCCGCCCGGCGCATTCGGCGCTGGTTCGGACGACGCCGCATCGTCTGGGCCGGCACGGAGCCGGAACCGCCGGCGTTCCTGCTCGACCCCGAACTGCGCGACGTGAGCTATCGTCCGACGGCGCTGGTCGACCGCAACGGTGCGCGGCTCGTCGCCGCCAACCAGGCGCGCTGCGTGGCCCTCGTCTCCGACGAGGCCGATCCCGCGGGCGACGCGCGCTGCCTGTCCAGCGCCCTGGCGGTCAGCGAGGAACTGCTGCGCGCCGCCGCACAGGAGTCCCGCCACCTCGGCGGCCCGGTCCCGCGCGACCTCTTCCTCGAACTGCGCGAGACGGCCAGCCTGCCCGCCGTCCGGCCGCTGCACGACCGCCTGCACGACGCCGGCATCGGCTGCGCCGTGCTCGACATGGAATCGCTCCTCGGCCGCTTCCTCGCCGTGCATCTCCTCGACCCGGGACTCGACCCGCTCTACGAACAGGTGCTCGCCACGACCGGCCAGACCATCTGGGTCCGCCTGGCGGAACCGAGGCTGGACCGCCGGGCCCGGGGCGCCTCGCGCCGGCTCCCCCCTGCGCCCCCGCTCGCCTCGTCCTGGAGCCGGCACCGCGTCCTGCCGCTCGGCACGCTCGTCGCCCGCCCGGATGCCGAGACCCCGCCCGGATCCAGCCCGCTGCGACGGATCGAAGACTGTTCGACCCGCCTCGGATTCGACGCCGGCGCACCTTCCGCCGACCGCGTGGTCGGGCTGGCGGCCCTGGCGATGACCGAGCATCTGGTGCGCGACTGGGTGCGCGACCTGCAAGCAGGACGTCTCGACGAACCGGACCCGGCGCCGGCCCCCGCCGCGGCGCGGCTCGCCGAATCCCTCGAACTGGTCGGCCATGACGTGCGGCGCGTGCTGCTGGTCGGCAGCCACCCCTGCCTGCCCGCCCTGCTCGTCGAACTGATCCGCTTCCTCCCGGGCGTCGAGGTCGAGTTGCTGCCGGAAACCGGGGCGAGCCTCGCGGACCTGGGCGAACAGCTGCAGAGCGGCCTGCGCGAGGCCGCACCGGCCGCCACGCTCCGCCGGGACGACGCGAACCGCCTGCGCCTGGTGCTGGCCGACGGCCGGGCCGGGATCGTCACCCTGCACGATGCCGGCGAACGAGCGGGAGCCGCAACCCACGCGGTCGACCGCGACGACCTGGAACGGTTCGACCGCGTGGCCTTCCTGTCCCATCCGGCTGCGCCGGCCGGCGACGATTGCACGACCGCGCGCGTGCTGCGCATCGCCGGCGAGGTCACCCGGCTCGGCCGTTGCCGCGTCGTCGTGCAGATCGAAAGCGAGGGCCGCGCCGAACTGCTCACCGCCGCGCTGCGCGGCCACGACCCGCAGGTTGCCGCCGGCCCGCCGCCCGTCTCGGTCCTGGCCGCGGAGCAGGTCCGGGCCCACCTGCTCGCGCATGCGATGCTCACGCCGGGCGTCGTGCCGGTGTTGGAGGAGCGGCTGGCGGAACAAGGCCAGGAGTTCGTGCGCTTCGTCCCCCGTGGGGGGGACGAAGCCCCGTCCGGCGAACGCGTGTCGTTCGGCGACCTGCTGGTCGCGCTGGCCCGCCGCGGCCCCGGTTCCGTCGTCGCGCTGGGATGGGCGGTCGAACGGGACGACGGGCGCTGGTCCCTGACGATCAACCCCGAGCCCGGCGATCGGCCGCGCGTCGACCGGATCCGCGCCGTCTACGCCGTCGCGGACTCGGCCCTGCTGCGCGGGAACGCTACTGGGTCGGGAGCACGAACGGGAACGTGAAGGTGAACGTCGAGCGGCGGAAGCGGGAGAAGGTGGCCCCCCGCGCCGCCGACTCCGCGCAGGCGCCCACCGCCGTCCCGGCGAATTCCCCGGTCACGCGGGTGGCATTCACCGAACCGTCGTTCCCGTTGACGGTGAACTCGACCGTGATCGTCCCGCCCGGCTGACCCTGGCCGCATCGCAACACCGCGCTCTTCACCAGGTCGGTGCCGCGGCGGATCTCCGGACGCCCCAGCGTCTCCGGCAACGTTTCCTCCGGCGGCGGCGGGGGAGGAGGAGGAGGAGCGACCGCGGCCGGCGCCGTGGCGGGTGCCGTGGCGGGCGCGGTCGTCGTCGCACGCGGGGGGGCGCTGAGCCCCAGGTCGGTCAGGCTGCCGGCGAGCCGCGAGTCTCCGGAGGTCTGGCTGCCGCCGGGGGCGGGCGTCGAAGAGCCGCCGCCGGAGGCGGGCGTCGAAGAGCCGCCGCCGGAGGCGGGCGTCGAGGACCCGCCGCTCCCGGCGCTCGACGAGCCGGTTCCCGACGTCGCCTCGGCCGGCGTCCGGCCGCCCAGCATGTTGATCAGCGGATTCGTGGAAGGCGTTCCGGACGAGGTGCCGGCCGCGGTTCCGCCCCCCGAGGCGGCGGTGCTGCCGGCGGACGCGGCGGGACGCGACGTCCCCCCGGTCGTCCCCGACGAGCCACTCGCGGTTCGGCGCGGCGTCGCGCCGCCCGAAGCAGGCGCACCCGCGGGACGCTCGGCCGGCTCGACCTTGGCGGCCGACGAGGGCGCCTCCGCCGCGGCCGTCTCGGCCGACTGTTCCGCGATCTGCTGCTCGGCGAGTTGCCGCTTGAGCTGCTCGACCTCCCGCCGGTATCGCTCGATCTCCTCCGCGCTGGCGTTGGGCGGCGGCGCCTCGATCTGCGGCGGCGGCCGTTCGGGCTCGTTGGCCACCAGGGCCGGCCCGGTCGCGACGACGGCGCCTCCCGGAACGGTGCCGGTCTCGTTCCCCGCGACCTGGCCGCGCAGGAAGAGGTAGAGCACGACGGCGAACACGGCGACGAGGCCCGCGGCGATGGCCAGCAACGGTCCCATCGCCCGGCGACGTTCCGCCGGCGGGGCGGTCACGCCGGCCGCGGCCGCTGCCGCGGCGTCCGCCGGCTTCGCGACCGCCTCGGCACGAGCCGCCTTGGCCTTGAAGTAGTCCTCGGCCAGCGCCTTGAGGTTCACGACCCCGGAGTCGGTGGGGGCGGCCTCCTTGGCGCGCCGGACCGCGGTCGCGGCGGCGCCCGCCGCCCCCTCGCCGGCACCGGCGGACGGCTCGGGGGAAGACGCCTTCGACTCCCCTCCAGGCTGTCCGGTGGTTTCGTCGTCGCCCATCGCCTTGGTCTCCTCTTCGGTCTGCGGGAACGCCGGCCGCCGCCAGGCGGATGCCTCTTCCCCGTCCCCCGCGGCGGCCACGCGCTCCACGACGCTGGACACGACCTCGTCCAACCGATCCGCCGGGGGAGCGGCGGCCTGTTCGAGCGCCCGGAGGGCGCCGAGCTTCTCGTGGAGCGCGACGAAGTCCCGGGCGATCTCCGGAGCGTCACCCCCCATCTCCCGGGCCCGGCGCACGACCGACTCGGGGCCGTCGCGATCGAGCCGCTCCGACAGGGACCGTCCTCGATTCGTGCTCATCGTCCGTTCCTCCTGACGGGCCGGTGATCCCGCCGCCGGGGACCTAACCGTCCTCCGGGGCTTCGACCAGCACGTCCCGCAGGTTCTCGCGAAGGATCTCCCGCGCCCGGAACACGCGCCAGGCCACGGTTCCCTCGGAACAGCCGAGCGCGTGACCGATTTCCTCGTAGTTCAGTTCCTCGAACACCACCAGCAGCAGCGTGATGCGCAGCGACTCCGGCAGGTCGCAGATCGCGTCCCAGAGCTTGCGCAGGTGCTCGCGGTCCGCGGCGAGGTGTTCCGGACCGAGGGCCTTGTCGGCCGTCTGCTTGCCGTCGGCGAACATCTCGTCGAACGAGAGGGTGCCGGAGCGCTGCCGGCCCTCCTGCCGCGCGAAGTTCAGCCACAGGTTCACGAGGATCCGGTACGCCCATGTGAACAACGTGCTCCGTCCGTCGAAGGTCCGGATCGCCCGCAACGCCCGGAACACCGCCTCCTGCGCCAGGTCCTCCGCCACGTCCCGGCGGCGCGCCATGCGCAACGCCGAGGCGAGCAGGGCGGGATAGAGTTGCCGGGCGATCGCTTCGCGCGCCTCCCGGTCGTCCGCCCGCGCCCGCTCGACCAGTTCACGCTCCTCCGCAGGGTTCATCCGACCTCCGCACGGCGCCGCCTCGAGAGGCACGAAATCGAACGAAGCCACCGCCGCCGCCGGCCGGGCCAGATTACCCCACGCCGTTTCCTTTGACAACTGCGCGAGAGGCACCTTGGCGCTTCGCCTGCGAAGAACACCGCATCCCACCCCGCGGGCCGCACCCCCGGCGGCGCGACCCTCGAACGCCGGCGGCGGGCGTGCCGCCGCCTTGCAGGCCGCGCACGACGGCGACGAACCGCCACATGCCCGACCCTTGAACGCCGGCGGACGCGCCACCGCCAGGGCCGGCCGGGTCCGCTCCGCCGGGACGTGCCGGCGGTTTGACACCCGCAGCGCGGAACGGTATACGGACACCGCGGCTGTTCGTGAGGTCGGCCGTGAGGGCGATTAGCTCAGTTGGATAGAGCACTGGTCTCCGGAACCAAAGGTCGCGCGTTCGAATCGCGCATCGCCCACGAGGGACCATTCGAGGAGGGGTTCGGATGCCTCCGGTCTGGGAACGCAGGACGTCGCAGCGGCTGCCGGTGCAGCTCCACGTGATCGAAACCCACGAGGATTCGATCTACTTCCAGCGCACCGCCAACCTCAGCACCGGCGGCCTGTACCTCGAAGGGACGACGCCGCATCCGCCGGGTACCCGCGTCCGGCTGCGCTTCACGCTACCGGGCGACGAGACGACGATCGAGGTCACGGGCGAGATCATGCCGCCCGCCAAGGAGGTGGACCTCGGCATGGGCGTCCGGTTCGTCGACCTCAAGCCCGAGGACCGCGAGCGGATCGATCGCTTCATCGAGAAGGCGGTCGGCCTGCCGTTCGAGAGGTGACCCGCATGCCGATGCGACGTCCGCTCCCGCGCCGGTGGCTGCTGCTCGCCGGCCTCGCCGCCGCCTGGAGCGTCCCCGCCGCCGCCCAGCCGGAGTTCTCGCCGGAATCGATCGAGACGTACCAGGCCGGACTGGAGGCGTTCAACGCCGGCAACATCCAGCAGGCGATCGAACTGTTCCGCGAGTCGTACGTGGTCCACCACGGCCACCCCAACGCGCTGTACAACATCGGGCAGTGTTACGAACGGCTCGGGGATTTCGAACAGGCGATCAACTACTACGAGCAGTACCTGGCGACGGACCTGGCCGAAGGGCGGGACGAGGTCTACGCCCACATCCGCGAGCTGCGGGGGCGCAAGGCGGTCTTCACCCTGCGCACCGACCCGCCGGCCGCCCGCGTCACGGTGACCGACGCCAACGGCCTCCCGCTTCCCGAGTACGGGGAGATGCGGACGCCGTGCGAGCTGGAACTGCCGCCGGGGACGTACGTGCTGCACTTCGAGGCGGAGGGGCGCACGCCGCGGACCCAGGTCGTCGATGGCGGTCTCGGACGCCGCGCCGTGATCGAAGTCGCCCTGCCGGCGATCGGCGCAATCCCGCCGCCGCCGCCCGACAACGGCCCGGCCGGACCGTTCGAGGTGGGCCCGGTGTTCCTCGGCCTGGCCGGCGGCCCCGTCGTCCACCTCAACGGCTGGGACGAGGACCGCGACGGTTCGGACGACGCGTTCGCCAACTTCGGCTTCACGGCGCACGGCGGCTACACGCTGTTCGACGGCGACCTGCGGTTCGACGTCGGCGCCCAACTCGACCTGCTCGCCTACCGCCTCAGCACCGGCAGCGGCACCGCCAAGAAGGAGGAGTTCTCCTGGTTCGTGCTCGGCGCCGCCGTCCCCGCCCTGCGCTGGGTCGCCCTGGACCAGCTCCACCTCGTCGTCTCGGTCGCCCTCGGCGTCGGCGCCTACCTCCCCCCCGACTCCCGGACCGTCATCCCCTGGGCCGGCGCCGCGCTCACCGGACCGATGACGATCATCCACTTCCGCCCGGCCGTCGCGCTCGAGTACCTCCCCCTGTCGTGGCTCGGCATCGTCGCCACCCCCCTCGCGTTCGACCTCGACATCCCCTACTCGGTCGAGGGTTCCACGGCCACCAGCCTGCTGGTGCGCTACAACGCCTTCCTCGGGGTCGACTTCCACTTCTGAGCGGTTCGTGGCGGGACGCCGGCGCGCCCGGACGACGGTCAGGGCCCGACCTTGGTGAACGGCGATCCGCCGTCCGTGGAGCGGATCTTCGTGAACGGATTGGCGCCGTCGGTGCGCGTCTGCGCGTCGCGCACCACGCCGAAGGCGCCGAGATCCCGGATGATGCCCGCATCGCGGCGCGCCGCGCCGCGATCGCGCGATGGACGCCCTGCGTCGACGGCCGCCCGGTCGGGGACCGGCGGCGTCGTGTCGACCCCGGGGGCGTCCGGCTCCGCAGCATCGACCACCTTGACCGCGACGGCGTCGGGCTCCACCGGCGGCGCGACCGCCGCAACGTCGGAACCCGGCTCCTTCGGCGGGGCGTCGAACGCGTCACCGGCCGTCTTCCCCGCCGGCCCGACATCGTCGGGGGCCGCCGCATCGCCCGGAACGGCCACCCCGGCGTCCGCGGCCGCGGAGCCGCGAGAACCGCCCTCGGGGCCTCCACGGCCGACGAGCACGATCGCCAGCAGAACCGCCACGAGGCCGACGACGCCGCCGGCCAGTCCGACCCACATCGCCGTGCGGCGCGGCGCCGCCGGCACCAACTCCACGATCTCCTCGTCGGCCGCCGGGCCGGTCGCCGACGGCGAGGGGGTGCGGTCGCGCGTCGGCTGCGCGACCGTCCTGCGGAGACCCGTCACCGGGCCGCTCAACCGGAACCGCGCCGTGGAGTCGTCGGTCCAGCCGAAGCGCGCCGCCAGTTCCTCCAACGTCCGGGCGACCGTCTCCATGTCCGCCGGGCGCTCGGACCGCTGCTTGGACATCATCGAATAGACGAAGTCCGAGAGTTCCCGCGGGCAGTCCTGGAGCAGTTCGATGAGCCGCCGCGGGTCCTGGATCAGGTTCAGGTGGATGTACTCCAGCTCCGACCCCTCGTTCGGAATCGGCGGTTCCCCCGCCAGCATCTCGAACAGGATCACGCCGAGGGCGAAGATATCGACCCCCGCGTCGAGCGGCTGCTGCTTGATCTGCTCGGGGGGCATGTAGCGCGGGGTGCCGACGAACGAGTTGGTGGCGGTGCCGCGGGTGGTGCTGATGCGGGCGATGCCGAAGTCGAGGATCTTGACGAGTCCGGTGCCTTCCTGGATGCGAAGGTTCTCCGGCTTGAGGTCGCGGTGGATGATCCCCTTGCCGTGCGCCTCGGCCATCCCCTCGGCCACCTGGATCGCCAGCCGGAGCGCGCGGGGCGGCGGCAGGCGCTTCTCCCGCGCCAGCACCTCTTCCAACCCCTCGCCCTCGATGAACTCCTGGACCATGAACGGCGTGCCGTCGTTGTCGTACCCCAGGTCGAAGACGCGGACGATGTGGGGATTGATCAACTCGCGCGCCGTCTTGACCTCGTTGAGGAATCGCTTGGTGACGGCCGGGTCCTGCGCGTGCTCGCGGTGCAGGAACTTGAGGATCACGCGGCCCATCTCGATGCCGCCGTGCACCTGCATCGCCAGGAACACGGTGCCGAACCCGCCGGCGGAGAGTCGATTGTCGATCCAGTACTTGCCGTGCACGACCCGGCCGATCTGCTCGTCGACCGGCCATCCCGGCGGGGGTCGCTGCAGTCCGCACACCCCGCAAACCGGCTCCTCGGCCGTGATGCGGGATCGGCACCCGGGGCAGAAGATCGAGCCCACCGCACCCCGTTTCGCGCCGCACGCCTCGCGGCGTCACGCGCGGAGGTCAGTATAGCATCGCCGGCCATCTTTCCAACTTTGTTTGCCCTTTGCGCGCCGCCGCGGCTATCATGCAACCGGCGCCGGGGGCCGGGTGGAGGTCGGCATGACGGTCATGACGGTGGAGAAGGTCGTGATCCTCGGCTCGGGGCCCGCGGGTCTGACGGCCGCGATTTACGCGGCCCGCGCGGGGCTGCAGCCCCTGGTCATCGATGGACTGCAACCCGGCGGCCAGCTCACGACCACCTTCGAGGTCGAGAACTACCCCGGCTTTCCCGAGGGGATCCAGGGTCCGGAACTGATGGACCGGATGCGGCGGCAGGCCGAACGGTTCGGCGCGCGGTTCGTGCTCGACGAGGTGGTCGGCGTCGATTTCCGGACCCGGCCGTTCTCGATCCGCACCTCCGGCCCGGCGTTCCAGGCCGCGACGGTGATCGTGGCCACCGGCGCCCAGGCCCGCCGCCTGGGCCTGCCGAGCGAGAGCGCGCTGTGGGGGAAGGGCGTCTCGGCCTGCGCCACCTGCGACGCCTTCTTCTTCCGCGGCAAGGACGTGCTCGTCGTCGGCGGCGGCGAGACGGCCCTCGAAGAGGCCGCCTACCTGGCCCGGACCTGCAAGTCGGTCCGCATCATCCACCGCCGCGACCGGTTCCGCGCCAGCGAGTACTCGAGCCGGCGGGTGCTGGCCACGCCCAACATCTCGCCGATCTGGAACGCCGTCGTCGAGGAGTTCCTCGACGCGTCCGCCGGCCGCTTCACCGGCGCACGCCTGCGCGACACCCGCACGGGCGAGCAGCGCGTCGTGGAGGCGGACGGCGTCTTCCTCGCGATCGGCCACACGCCGGCCACCGAGGTCTTCGCGGGACAGCTCGAACGGGACGAGGCCGGATTCCTGGTGACGACGCCCGGGACGCCGCGGACGAACGTGCCGGGGGTGTTCGCGGCCGGCGACGTCGCCAGCCCGCACTACCGGCAGGCGGTGACCGCCGCGGGCATGGGCTGCCAGGCCGCGCTGGAGGTCGAGCGGTTCCTGGCGACGGAAGGAGCATGATGGAACTCCAGGAATGCAACGAGCAGACGGTGTCCGAGGAGCTGCGCAAGGTCGGGCTGTTCCGCAACCTCGGTGACGTCCAGGTCGCCAAGCTGTGCCGGATCGCGCGCGGCGAGAAGTACGCCAAGGGCGAGTTCCTGTTCCGTCACGGCGACCCCTCCGACCGGATCTACGTCGTGCTGGAGGGCAAGGTCCGCATCGGCCGCACGATCGAAGGGCTGGGCGAGGAAGCGCTGGCGATCCTCGGACCGGGTTCCTACTTCGGCGAGTTGTCGATCGTCGACGACGGGCCGCGCAGCGCCGACGCCATCGCCCACGAGACGTGCTCCCTGCTCGTGATCGATCGCGCCGCCCTCGAGGACGTCATGCTGCTGGACAAGGCGCTCGGGTACGAGCTGCTCTGGAACATCGCCCGTACCCTCGCCGCCCGCCTCCGCGAGACGAACGACAAGATCATCCTGTTGTCGGGCTGCTCCCGCTTCGGCTGAACACCACCGCCCCGACACCATTCCCGCCGGCGCCGGCCCGATCACCGTCGTGGGCGTGGTCTGGCCGTAAACGCACGAGCACGCATCCTGCGCATCCCCGCGACGGACGGCGACAAGCCCCGGCAAACCACGCCGGGTCTCCCGACCGCCGCGATCGATTCCGGCGCAGCGCACACGGGGTTTCCGCTTCGGCGCGGAGTCAACGTCCCCCGTCGGCCAGGATGGCGTCGGCAACCTTCTGTCCGCAGAGGACCACCATCGGCGTCCCGGGTCCGGGATTGACCGTGCCGCCCACGAAGTAGAGATTCTCGTAGAGCAGCGACCGCTTCGGCGCCTTGAAGGCCATGTTGCGGGTCCGGTCGCTCACCGCGCCGTAGATCGCCCCCCGGTGGGTGAAGTACATCCGTTGGATGTCCTCCGGCACCAGCACGTCCTCCACCACCACGTGTCGCCGCAGGTCGCGCAACCCCATCCGCTCGAGCTTGTCGTAGACCCGCTGCTTGAGCGCCTCGTACTCTGCCGCAGTGAACGGCGGGTCCTGGACGCACGGAATGTGCGGCAGGACCTTGATCACGTCGCATCCTGGGGGGGCGATCGAGTCGTCGGAGCGGGTGGCGCAGACGACGTACAGCGTGGGGTCGTCGGGGAGGCGGTGTTCGACGTGGATCTGGTGCAGGAAGCGCCGCGGGTCGGCGGAGTAGAAGAAGTTGTGGTGCGCCAGCTGCGGGTAGCGGCAGTCGACGCCGAGGTCGAGCACCAGTCCCGAAGCGGCGGGCGCCAGCGCGTACTCATGGGCCCGCAGCAGCGGCCCGGTCTCGCCGAGCAATCGACGGTAGGCCGGCACGACCTCCATGTTGCAGACCACCAGGTCGCCTCGCACGCGGCGCCCGTCGGCGAGGCGGAGCCCCGTGACGTGCCTGCCGGCGCGGTCGATCGCGGTCACCTCCGCGTTCCGGTGCACTGTCACACCCAACTCCTCCAGCAGCCGCGCCAGTGCGTCGGCGTACCCGTGCATGCCTCCGGGCACGTACCACAGGCCGTGCGCCAGCTGGGACCAGGCCAATGAGTTGAGCAGCGCGGGGGCACGGTACGGCGAGGAGCCCACGTACTTGACGAAGAACTCCAGCATCCTGGCCAGGGGCTCGTGCTTCACGTGCCGCCGCACGCCCCGGTCCATCCGGCGGAACCAGTCGATGCCGGCCAGCGCCTCGCGCTGGGTCTTGCCGCGAAGCACCTCCCAGAACCAGTCCGCGCCGCGCTCGAGGTACGCTTCTTCGGCGAAGGCGTAGAGCCTGCGCGAGTACTCGACGAACGAGCGATAGCCGGCGGGATCGGCGCCGATGCGGGCCGCCTCCCGCTCCATCGCCGCGAGGTCGCGGTGCAGGTCGATCGTCAGGCCGTCCTCGAAGAAGCCGCGCCACTGGGGGGCAACCTCGACGAAGCGGACGTAGTCCTCCATCCGCCTCCCGGCCCGCTCGAACGGGCGGCGGAAGTAGTGCGGAAGGATGAAGATCGAGGGGCCGAGGTCGAAGCGGTAGCCGCGGACGGTCTTGGTGTTGAGCTTGCCGCCGAGCCGGGTGTTCTTCTCGAACAGCTCGACCGCGAAACCCTCGGCGGCGAGGCCGGCGGCGGCGGACATGCCGCCGAGGCCCCCGCCGATCACCAGGACTCGCTGTTTGCGTCGTTCCATGTGAGGTCCGCTCCCTTCACGTCCCGACGGATCCCGGGGCGTCGCGGTGCGATCCGGTCGGCGCAGTTCAGGCCGGAGATCGTCACCGCGACCACTCCTTCGCCCGGAAAGGTCGAATCGCCGACCAGGTGGAGGTTGGCGATGCCGGTGCCGTGGCCCGAGCGGCGGTGCAGCGACTGGGAGCGCACCTGCGCAGGTCCGCCAACGGCCCCGAAGCGACGCCCCAACTCGCGTTCCAGCCGGGCGGGGCTGAAGCTGGCCAGAACGCGCCCGCGAGCGGTGATCCCGGGCAGCAGGTCCTCGGCGAGCGTCAGGGCCCGCGCGGTCCACGCGCGGTCCAGTTCCGGCCGGTCTTCGGCCCGCGTCCCCGGCCCCGCCGACCAGCGTTCGTACGGCGCCACATGGACCAGCGTCAGGGCGTGGCGACCCGGCGGGGCCAGGGCGGGATCGTCGAGGCTCGGCAGATAGCAGATCGTGGCGCGCGACAGCCCCGCGGCGGCGTCCGGGATCGACACGGTGTGGTTCTGGAACCCCGCCGGCACGAGCTCGGCCGGCACCGAAACGCAGGTCACGAAGGCGCTGAAGGACGGCTGGAGCTGTTCCACGCGGCGCCGGGCGCGCGCGGGAACGATGCCCGGGTCGAGCAGGGACTGGAAGGTGTTCCAGACGCCGGCGTTGGAGACCACATGGGCGGCGTGCACGGTCTCGCCGTCGTCGAGCCGCAGGCCGACGGCACGGTTCCGCTCGACCAGAATCCGCCGCACCCCGGTGTTGCGTCGCAGACGTCCGCCGTGGCGCTCGAAGGCCGCGGCCAGCGTGTCCGAGAGCGCCTGCGCGCCCCCGCGGGGGTAGCAGATGCCCCCCACGTGGCGGTCCATCAGGATCGGCACGGCCAGCAGCAGCGGCACCTCGTCGGCCGTGGCGCAGGTGCCGAACGCCAGGTCGGTGTCGAGCAGGGCGCGCAGGCGTCGCACTTCGGCGGCCTGCACGCCACGAAGCAACGGCTGCAGGAACGACCAGACGGTGTGCCGCAGGAGCGGAAGATAGCGGGTCACCAGCGCGGGGTTGTCGAAGGATAGCCGGGCCAGTTGCGTCAGGCTCTGGTCGGCCACCGGCAGGAAGCCGACCCGGAGCACGTCGGCGTACAGCGTCGTCAGCCGCTCGTAGAACCGGCGCAGGCCGGCCGCACAGCTCGGAAAGACGGCGCACAGCGTGTCGAGGTACGCGGCCTGGGAGCGGTGCACGGGGATGGTCCGTCCCTCGAGCACCAGATGGAAGCCGGGGTCCTTGGGCAGCACGTCGAGCGGCGCCTGGAGTTCGTCGAGCACCCGGCGGTTGGCGTTGAAGCCGCCGGCGCCGAAACCGTAGAACAGGCTGGCGGCGACGTCGAAGCGGTGGCCCTCGACGGACGCGGAGGTGCAGCACCCCCCCGGGACCGCCCGCCGCTCGAACACCTCGACCCGCAGCCCGCGGCGGGCCAGCAATGCGGCGGTCGTCAGGCCGCCGATCCCGGCACCGATCACCGCGACGTCGGGTCCGCTCATCCACTCGCTCGCTTCCCGGCGGATCATCGCCCGCCCGCTCCGGCCTCCGAAGGCGCAACCCTATCACGAATGGACGCCTCTTGCGGCCGCGACCGGAACCGAGGAGCATGGCCGGGTCGGGAACCGCCCGGGGTGGAAGGAGGAAACCGGGATGGCATCCGGGGGAGCGGAAGAAGGGCGGCACGAGCGCATGGCCGTCGTGCTGGAGGCGCAGCGGCGGTTCTTCGCGGGCGGGGGCACGCGCTCCGTGGAGCGGCGCAGGGACCGGCTCCGCCGGCTGCGGGACGCGGTCGAACGCCACGCGGACCAACTGCTGGCGGCGCTGCACGAGGACATGCGCAAGCCGCCGCTCGAGGCGTGGACCAGCGAGTTGCAGCTGGTGCTGGACGAGGCGTCCTTCGCGTTGCGGCGGGTGGCCCGGTGGGCGGCACCCCGTCGCGTACCGACCTCCTGGCTGCACCTGCCGGCCTCGAGCCGCATCGAGCCGGAACCCCTGGGGACGGTGTTGATCCTCGGGCCGTGGAACTACCCGGTCCAGCTCCTGCTGGCGCCCCTGGTGGGAGCCCTGGCCGCGGGGAACACGGCGGTGCTCAAGCCGTCCGAAGTCGCGCCGCACTCGTCGGCGGCCTGCGCGGCGTTGATCCGCAAGACGTTCGCCGAGGAGGAAGTCGCGGTCTTCGAAGGCGGCGCGGAAACGGCGCAGGCGCTGCTCGAGCACCGCTTCGACCATCTGTTCTTCACGGGCGGGCGGACGGTGGGCCGGCTGGTGATGGCGGCGGCGGCCAGACACCTCACGCCGGTGACGCTCGAACTGGGCGGAAAGAGCCCTTGCCTGGTGGACCGCACGGTGGACCCGGCGCGCGCCGCGCGTCGCATCGCCTGGGGCAAGTTCTTCAACGCCGGCCAGACCTGCGTGGCGCCGGACTACGTGCTGGTCCACCGGGCGCTGCGCGTCCGGCTGGTGGACGAGTTGCGAGCCGCGGTGCGCGAGTTCTACGGCCCGGAGCCCCGCCGCTCGCCGGACTTCGCCCGGATCATCAACGACCGGCACGTGGCCCGGCTGGCCGCGTTGATCCCGGAACGCGTCGCCTGCGGCGGCGAGGTGGTCAGGGAGGAACGCTACGTGGCGCCGACGGTGATCGACGGCGTGGGGTGGGACGACCCGTTGATGGCGGACGAGATCTTCGGTCCGCTCCTGCCGGTGCTGGAGTTCGACGATGCCGCAGAGGCCATCCGCCGCGTGTCGTCGCTGCCGCGACCGCTGGCGCTGTACGTGTTCTCGTCCGACGATCGGTTCGTGGAGCGCGCGTTGGCCGGCATCCCGTCGGGCGGCGCCTGCGTCAACGACACGATCCGACACATCACGACCCCGCACCTGCCGCTGGGCGGGGTGGGGGCCAGCGGCTTCGGCCGCTACCGGGGACAGGCGGGATTCGAAACCTTCAGCCACTTGCGAAGCGTGATGCGCCGGGGCTGGTCGTTCGACCCCGGCCTGGTCTTTCCACCCTACCGCGTGCCGCTCCGGCGGCTGCGTTCGCTGCTGCGCTGGACGAGTTGAGGAGGAGCGATGGCGAAGACGTTGCGACGGGTGCGGAGATTCGACGTGCCGCCCGACCGGCTGCTGGCGGCGGTGACGGACCCGGAGTTCATCCAGACCCGGCCGAAGCCCGGCACCTCCGCAGGGACCGCGGTGCGCGAGGTCTCGCGCGACGCCTCGCGGCTGGTTCAGGAGCTGCACAGCCAGGACTACGCGCGGACCAGGACCGGAGGGATCGATCGCTCGAAGATCGAACCGTCGATCACCCTTTACGAATGGGACCTGCCGGCGCGGCAGTGCCGCTGGGTCTGGCGCGGACCGCAGGATGCGCGCGTCGGACTCCGGGGCCGGATCGCGGTCCGCGGCGTCGACGGGGGGAGCGAACTGGAAACCGAGTTCGAGGTCGATGTCCGCCTGCCGCTGATCGGAGGGATGATCGAACGGATCATCGCCGGGGAGATCGAGGAAGACCTGTCGCGCTTCGAGCAGGAGGTGCGCGCCGCCCTCGCCCGCCTCTGAGGCGGGCTAGAGCTCGCGGCCTTTCCCGGAGTCGGCGAGGTCCACGAGCGCCTCGGGGTAGGGCCGGAAGAAGGTCTGCGACAGCAGCCAGGGGATTTCGAACCGTACCGCGTGGGCGTGGACGATTCCGGCGACGGCGCTGAGCGGGAGGCGGCCGTCGCGGAACTGCTGCAGCGCGGATTCGAAGTAGCGCTTCTCGCGCGCCGCCAGCGTCCGGCCGAAGAACCCCTGCGCGTGCAGCAGGACGTTGACCTCGTTGGACGGCCGTGAAGGTCGGGCCAGCGCGGCGCGAAGCACGGTTTCGCAACGGGCGGCCACGGCGTCGAACGGCAGCCGTTCGTGGTTGGCGACGGCGCGGCCGAGCTCGCGCATGTGCTTCTGGCTGTGGGCCATGAGCAGCAGCTTGTTGTCCGCCTGGAACCGGACCAACTCCGCCATGCGTCCCGATGCCCGGGCGCGGCGGAACCGGGCGAAGGCGAAGATGCGCACGAGGAAGTGCTCCCGCGCACGGAAGTTGAGCATCCGACCCTCATCCTCGATCGCGTGTCCGGGGAAACGCTCGAGGACGGCGGCGGCGAAGGCGCCCGACACCTTGCCTTCGACGTACGCGCCCCGCTCGGGGCCGCGGTAGAGCTTCGCCTCCTTGATCCCGCAGGAGGGGGAGCGACTCTTGAGCAGGAAGCCGTCCACTTCGGACAGGCCGTCGAGGTACGTCCTCGCGAACCGGTCCATGGCCTCGGTCAGGTCGCGCCCCGTCGCCGGTTGGACCAGCCGGCGGCCGCCGTCGCGGAGGAGCAGTCGCACCGGTTCCCGGGGGACGCCCAGGCCGAGCTCGACCTCCGGGCAGACCGGTCGCAGGTCGGCGTGCGCCTGCAGGCTGCGGACGAACGGACAGGCGACGCTCACGCCGTTCCAGCGGCAGGCGGCCAGCTCGAGGCAGCGACTGACGACGACGACCGGCCGCGGATCCTGGTTCATGATCGTCCCTTCCCGCGCGGCGTCCCGTCCTGCCGGGGCGCGCGAGGCCCATGATACACCCGGGCAGCGCGCGATGGGCGCGCTGGTAGGGTTGCGGCGGGTGGGATACAGTGCGCCGGCGGAAAGGACGTCGATGAGCGCGCCGATCCTCACCGTCGAGGGGCTGGTCAAGAGCTACGGCGGCCGCCGGGCCGTGGACGGGCTCTCGTTGACCGTCGGCCCGAAGGAGATCTTCGGGCTGCTCGGCCCCAACGGCGCGGGCAAGAGCACGACGCTGGCGATGCTGTCGACGCTGCTCGTCCCCGATGCCGGGCGGATCGAGTTGGACGGAGTGGATCTGGTGCGCGAGCCGGGGCGGGTGCGGCCGTGGCTCGGCTACGTGCCGCAGGAGCTGGCGCTGTACCCGGCGCTGAGCGCGCGGGACAACCTGTCGTTCTTCGGGCGGATCTACGGGCTGGGGGGGCGGAAGCTGGCCGAGCGCGTCGACGCCGTGCTGGACGTGGTCGGCCTGCGGGACCGCGCCCGCGAGCTGGTGCGAACCTTCTCCGGCGGCATGATGCGGCGCCTCAACCTGGCCGCGGGCCTGGTCCACTCGCCGAAGGTGCTGTTCCTGGACGAGCCGACCGTCGGGGTGGACCCGCAGTCGCGCAACTTCATCTTCGAGCATGTGCTGCGGCTGCGGAACGAAGGGCTGACGATCCTCTACACGAGCCACTACATGGAGGAAGTGCAGCGGCTCTGCGATCGGGTGGCGATCATCGACGAGGGGCGGATGCTGGCGCTCGACACGCCGCAGGCGCTGGTGGGCCGGTTGGGGGAAGGGCTGCTGGTGCTGGGGCTGCCGGACGGGGGACTCGAGGGGCTGAGCCCGTGCGCGTCCCGGCTGGACGCGGTGGGGAAGGTGACGGTGCGTGACGGGCGGCTGTACCTGGAAGCGAACAACGTGAACCGGGCGCTGGTCGAGTTGCTCGACCTGTGCAACGTCCGGCAGATCGGGCTCACCTCGCTGCAGGTGCTGCCGCCGAGCCTGGAGAGCGTGTTCCTTCGGCTGACGGGCAAGCGGCTGCGGGACTGAGGGACGGGTGATGGTGGGCCGGATCTTCGCGCTGGTGCGCAAGGACTTGCAGCTTTTCCTGCGGGACATCCGCGGCCTGCTGCTTATCTTCTTCATGCCGTTCATGTTCATCGTGATCATGAGCCTGGCGCTGCGCGGCTCGTTCGGCGGCGGCAACGAGCGGCCGATCCGCGTCGCCGCCGTGGTCGAGGACCGCGGGAGCCAGGCGGCGCGCGTGCTGGAGGAACTCGACCGGTTCCCCGGATTCGACGTGGAGACGAACCACGGCGGACGGCCGCTCGATCGGGCGGCAGCGGGCGAACAGGTGGCCGCCGGGGAGCAGGCGGTGGCGGTGATCTTCCCCGCGGACTTCTCCGCGGCGCTCGAGGCCGACCCGACGGAGCGGTCGGCGCCCGCCGTCGTGCAGGTGATGCTCGACCCGGCTGCGCCGGTGCAGATCGTGCAGCCGATCATCGGTACGGTGCGCGGCTTGGTGGAGCGCTCCGTCTACCGTGCGATGATGCCGCGGGGGCTCGACCGGATGATCGATTGGATCGCCCCCGAGATGGCGCCGGCCCGACGGGCGGCCCTGCGTGCGGTCGCGGAACGAGCCGCGGCCGGGAGGATGCAGGACGGCGGTGGATCGGCCGTACGGATCGAGCGGGTGGCGCCGCCCGGGATGCGGCCGCAACGTCTGCCCGACTCCTTCCAGCAGAACGTGCCGGGCTACACCGTGTTCGGCATCTTCTGGATCGTCAGTCTGATCGCGCACTCGATCCACGACGAACGACGTCACGGAACCTTCCGTCGCCTGCTCGTCGCCCCGCTGGGACGAGGAACGATGCTGGTGGGGAAGCTGCTTCCGTACTTCCTGATCAATCTGGTACAGGCGACGGTGATGCTGGGCGCGGCGAGCCTGATCTTCGATCTGGACCTGGGCGATTCGCCCGCCGGGCTGGCGGTGATCGTCGTGGCGGCCTCGGTGGCGTCCTCCGGCCTGGGCGTGCTGGTGAGTTCGATCACCCGGACGGACGCGCAGATCGGCGGCCTGACGACGATGCTGCTGCTCACGCTGTCCGCCATCGGCGGCTGCTTCGTCCCGCGCGTCGCCATGCCCGACTGGCTGGCCAGTGTCGGCTTGGCGTCGCCGCACGCCTGGGCGCTGGACGGGCTGCAGGACATCCTGATGCGCGGCTGCGGCGTGGTGGAGGTGTTGCCGCGCGCCGGTGTGCTGCTCGGTTTCGGCGCCCTGTTCTTCCTGCTCGGCCTGTGGCGCTTCCGGTTCGAGTGACGCCGGCGCCCGGCGAGCGCCCCGTGTGCGCCGAGGCCGCTTGTGGTACAAGCTGACTCGAGGAGGTTCGCCATGCCCTTCCAACTCGCCAAGGACGTCTTCGGCCGATCGATCGTGCTGTTCGGGCATGCGCTGCGACCGCTGACGCCGGAACAGGAGCGCCTGAACACTCCGGACTGGATGCAGGCTCGACCCCTGGAGATCCGCAAGTCGCTAGAGCGCGTCCGCCGGCTGCCGTCGGGCGGCTGGTACGTCGTCGATGCCTCGTACCGCATCGGCGAACGCCCGACGTTCTACTGGATCGATGGCAAGGAGTACGTGGCGTGGCGCTCCGGGGGCACCGTGCACATGGGGCCGAACACGTGTCCGCACATGGGTGCGCCGCTGTCGGCGGGCCGGGTCCGCGATGGCAAGCTGGTCTGCCCCTGGCACGGTCTGGCGCTCGACGGCGGCCGCCACGGTCGCTGGGAACCGGCGACGGTCCACGACGACGGCGTGCTGGTCTGGATCCGGCCGGGGCCGGAGGAGGAGGGGGTGCCGAAACCAATCCTCGCCCCGCGCCCGGCGAACGGACTGTCCGGCGTGCTGCGGATGATGGCGCGCTGCGACCCGGACGACGTGATCGCCAACCGGCTCGATCCGTGGCACGGCGCGTGGTTCCACCCGCACTCGTTCGCCCGGCTCAAGGTGCTGTCGGTGACCGAGGAACTGCTGACGGTACGGGTGGCGTTCCGGGTTGGGGGTCCGATGTGCGTCGAGGTCGACTGCACGTTCCACTGTCCGGAGCCGCGGACGATCGTGATGACGATCATCGACGGGGAGGGAGTTGGCTCGGTGGTGGAGACGCATGCGACGTCGGTGGTGCCGGGGTGGAGCGCGGTGGTGGAGGCGACGATCGCCACGTCGGAGCGGACACCGTTCCGCTGGCTGCTGCCGGGGGCGCCGCTGCTCCGGCCGGTGATCGAGGCGCGGATGAAGCGGCTGTGGGCGGAGGACCTCGCCTACGCCGAGCGGACGCGCTACCTGCGCGGCGCCGGATCGCCCGAGCCGTTCGTGCCGACGGACTGGACGCGGCCACCCGGGAATCCAACGCCCCGTTGAGTCAACGCCACAGAACGCCCAGGGCGGGCAGCAGGTGGCGGACCGGGCCCAGGAGGCCGCGGCCAGGCACCGACCAGACCTCAGGCGGACGGACGTTCCAGCGGGCCAGCAGATGGCCGGCGGCGAGGAAGCCGGAGGCCGTGGCGCGTTCCATCAGCGCCGAGGGGAACGGCAGCTTGACGAAGTCGCCGGCGAGCGCCAGACCGGGGAACGGCGTTTCCACCGTCGTCCGGTCCCGGTAGGTTCCCGGGGCGAACGAGGCGCAGTCCTGCCGCCAGAGGAACAACTCGTGCAGCGGCTTCGCCTCGACCGTCTCCGGGTATAGGTCGTGCAGCTGCCGGAGGAAGTCGGCGCGAAGCTCGACTTCCGTCGTCCGCTCGTCGACCGCGTAGGCATGGACCTCGACGACGGAACCGCCGGTCCGCATCGCCCACCGCCGGCTCTCCCCCTCGAACCGCTCGTAGACCGAGATGTTGTCCACATGGCCCAGGCCGGTCGTGCCGACGAACGGGTGGCGGTCGTGCCGCACGGGCCGGTCGAGAAAGACGCGCCACACGGCGAAGGGCAGAGTGACATCGAGGCGGGCGACCTGGCGACGCCAGGCGGGGTCGTCGAGCTGCGGGCTGCGATCGACCAGCGCCTTGAGCGCTGGAACCTCGGTGGCCAGGACGACGACGTCGGCGGCAAGGGCTTCGTCGGAACCCGCCAGCCCGACGCGCCAACCGTCGCCGCAACGCTCGACCCGCTCCGCCGGCGTGCCGAGACGGAAGGTGGCGCCGAGACGGGTGAGATGGCGCCGGAGCGGCTCCCACAGCGCGAGGGAGAACGGCTCGTCGAGCACGTCGAAGACCAGACCCTCCGGGTTTCCCATGAAGTAGAAGTGGAACATCATCAGCATGTCGGCGGCGGACATGCCCTCTTCCGGGTTGAAGAACGAGTGGGCGAAAACATTGAACAGCATTTGCCGTGCATCGGGGGGGAAGCGAAGGGAGTCGAGGTAGTCGCGGGCGTTGACGTCGTCGAGATCCCGCCACGTCGTCACCGGGTCGTAGGCCGCCATCTCGAGCGCGGCGGCGCCGTTGACGCGCAACAGGTCGGCCAGCCGCAGGCGGGGGGTCCGCCGGATCAGCGCCAGCACGTTGAACGGCGGTCTCCGAGGCAGGCCGGTGAACGATTCGCGGGCGCCGTGCGGCCCGAGCAACGGATAGTCGAGGAGCGGGGTGAGGTGGTGCAAACCGGGATCGATCCTCCGCAGCAGGTCGCGCAGGTTGTAGTACTGGCGGAAGAAGGCGTGGAACCCGCGCTCCATCTCGAACGGCTCCCCGCCGGGAAAACGCTCGGTCCAGGCACCCGCGCGCCCGCCGAGGTAGGCGTTGCGCTCGAGCACCGTCACTTCGGCTCCCCGCTCGGCCAGTACCGTCGCCGCCGCGCAGCCCGCCAGACCACCGCCGACGACGACGGCCCGCACGGGCCGGGGCACGCGCTCGAGGGTTCCCGGGGAGGTCAAGGGCACGCGTTGCACCTGGAATCCGCGCATCGTGTTCTCCTTCTCACGGACGGAACCTCGACAGCAGGCGTTCGAGGGTCGCGACCAGTTCGCCCCGGCCGGGGCAGTCGGGCACGCTGTGCGCCACCTCGGCGATCCGCTCGTCGAGGCAGGCCAGGGCCCCCGAAAGGCCCAACTCGCGCACGGCGTTGGGTCGGCCGAGGGCGGCGTCGCGCCCCACGGGCTTCCCCAGGGTCTGCGCATCGCCCACGGCGTCGCGGAGGTCGTCGGCGAGTTGATAGGCCAGGCCGATCCGGCGCCCCAACTCGCGCCAGCGCTCGGGTACGTCGCCGGCGGCCCGCGCGCCCATCGTCGCCGCCGCCTCGAACAGCGCAGCCGTCTTCGCCTGGTGGTAGCGCTCGAGGTCCACGTCCGCCTCGTTCTCCCACGCCTGGCCGGCCGTGATGCCCTCGCGGGTCCCCGCGGCGCGGGCGAGCAGGGCGACCAGCGCAGCGGCGCAGTCGCAGTCGTCGACGCACGCCACGGTCAGGGTGTCGAAGGCGGCGACGATCAATGCGTCGCCCACGAGGACGGCGAGCGGCTCGCCGAAGGCGCGGTGAACGGAGGGGAGGCCGCGGCGGGTCGGGGCATCGTCGAAGCACGGCAGGTCGTCGTGGACCAGCGAGGCGCAGTGGAGCAGCTCGATCGCGACCGCGGCCGCCTCGGCCGCGGCGAGTCTGGTCGGCCGCAGCGCCTCGGCGACGGCGAGACAGAGGCGCGGCCGCAGCCGGTTGCCGCCGCCGAGTACTGCGTGACGCAGCGCGGAGGCGAGCCTCGGCGGGCATCCGGGGCCCGTGAGCCCGCCGACAGCCGCGTCGAGCAGCCGTTCCACTCGCGCCGGGTCGTCCATGCAACGCCGCTCCGTCCGACCGTCACCCTCCCACGGGTCCACCCGCTGGGGGCGTCAGCGTATCACGGCCTGATGGAGCGGGACCATCCCGGCCGCCGGGCCGGACGGCGTCCGCGTCGCGGACGGCGCGGACGAGGAATGCGGTCTCCGCGAGGGGCGGAAGGCCGGCGCCAACACGCTCTTCCGCCCGGGCCTTGCGGCCCCAGCGCGCACGAAGCAGCAGGACGAGCTTGCGGCCGCGGGAGGTCGTGGCGCGGCGCGAGACGGAGTCGTTCCCGGCCTCGCGGATCACGCGGCCGATGTCGGCGTAGATCAGGCGAGCGGCGCGGATCGCCGGCCGGCAGTCCTTCGGCAGCAACGGAATCCCGGGAGCGGCCCGCTCATACAACCGATCGGCCTCGCACAAGAGGCGCTCGACGACGTCGCCCAGCGCCGGACGGAACGCGGGTTCCGCGAGGAACGCGTCGCCGTCGATCCCTGCCTCGCGCAGCCAGCACCGCGGGAGGTACAGCCGCCCGTTGCGCGCATCCTCGCCGACGTCCCGGGCGATGTTGGTCAACTGCATCGCCACGCCCAGGTCGCAGGCGCGGGCCAGGACGTGCGGGCGGCGTTCGCCCATGATCAAGGTCATCAGCACGCCGACGGCGGACGCGACCCGGGCGCCATACGCGCGGAGCTCCTCGATCGTCTCGTACCGCCGCCGCTCGACGTCCCACAGGAACCCTTCCAGCAACGCCTCGGGGACCGCGCGGGGCACGCGGTAGTCGTGCACGGTCGCGGCGAACGCCCGGTCCACCGGGTGGTCGTCGGCGCGACCTTCGTAGAGCAGGTCGAGACGGCGGCGCAGGGCCGCAAGACCGCCCGCCGGCGTCGCGGCCTGGTCGATGGCGTCGTCGGCGACACGACAGAAGGCGTAGGCGGCGGCGACGGCGTCGCGGAGCCGCGACGGGAGAAGTCGCCCCGCCGCGTGGAAGCTCCTCGACCCGCGGCGCAATAGCTCGCGGCAGGCCGCCGCGTCCTCCGCCGGCACCGACGCCCACAGGCGGCCCGTCGTCCAGGGTGCACCGGCACGCACGCGCGCCAGCATAGCACGTCCCCCGGTTGCGGTTGTCTGATCTCGTCGTTAGCATGACGCAGCGTCGGAGGCGCACGGCGGCTGCATGACCGACTTTGACCTCATCCTCGTCGGCGGCGGTCTGCAGAGCAGCTTGATGGCGCTGGCGGTGCTGGACCGTCGACCCGGCCTGAGGCTGGCCCTGGTCGAACGCGACGAGCGGCTTGGTGGAAACCACACCTGGTGCTTCCACGGGCCGGACGTCGCGGCCGAAGACGCTGCGTGGCTGGAGCCTCTGGTCGTGCGGCGCTGGCCGTCCTGCGAAGTGGCTTTCCCCGGTCGGCGCCGGATGCTGGGGCTGCCGTACGTCGCGGTGACGTCCGACCGCCTGGACGAGGTCGTGGGTCGTCGGGTGCGGGAGTCGACCGGCTCCGTCGTCATGACCGGCACTGCGGCCGTCGGCGTCGGGGCCGAGCGGGTCGAGTTGGCCGGAGGACACGTCCTGCGGGCGCCGGCGGTGATCGATGCGCGGGGCCCGCTGCCCGCGGCAACGGACGGCTGCGGATTCCAGAAGTTCCTGGGCCTCGAACTGCGCCTGTCACGGCCGCGCGGCGACCTCCGGCCGCTGGTGATGGACGCGACGGTGCCCCAGCGCGACGGTTTCCGGTTCCTGTACCTGCTGCCGTTCGCGCCGGACCGCGTGTTGTTGGAGGACACGTACTTCTCCAACGGACCGGAACTGGATCGTCCGGCCCTGCGCGCCGGCATCCTGGCGGAGGCGGAGGCGCGGGGTCTGGCGGTGGAACGAGTCGTGCGGGAGGAAGAGGGGGTCTTGCCGATGCCGTGGCGGCAGGCGGCGACCGCGGCCGGCGAGGCGTTCACCGGAGGCTACCGGGGCGGCTGGTTCCACCCGGCGACCGGATACTCGTTCCCGGCCGCCGTGCGGCTCGCGCGACGGCTGGCGGAAATCCTCCCGCGCGCGCCGCAGGCGTCGGACTGGGACAGCCTGCGGGACGAACACGAACGACAGGCGGCGTTCGGCCGACTGCTGAACCGACTGCTGTTCACGTGGGTCGAGCCGGGGGAGCGGTGGCGGGTCTTCGAGCGGTTCTACGGACTGCCGGAGGAGACGATCGCGCGCTTCTACGCGATGCGGACGTCGTGGGTCGATCGCGGGCGCATCCTGCTCGGGTCGCGGCCCCCCGGGTTGTTGCCGGGTCGGCTCCTCGAGCGCTGGCGGGCGGGCTGAGGCGGTGCTGATGACCGAAAACGGGATCCGAGCGGCGGTGATCGGCGCGGGCCTGGGAGGACTCGCGGCGGCGATCCGGCTGCGGGCGGCGGGGATTCGTACCACGCTGTTCGAGGCGCGCGACCGGCCGGGCGGCCGCGGCACCCAGTTCCGCGACCACGGGTTCGTCTTCGACGCGGGACCGACGGTGATCACGGCCCCGGAATGCCTGGAGGAGCTGTTCGCGCTGACCGGGCGCCGACTGGCCGACGCCGTCGAGCTGCTCCCGGTGCAGCCGTTCTACCGGCTGGCGTGGCACGACGGCGACCGCTTCGACTACGGCGTGGGACTCGAGGAGACGCTGGAGCAGATCCGCCGGCGGGATCCGCGCGACGTCGACGGCTACCTGCGCTTCCTGGACTACAGCCGGCAGAACTACGACGCGGGCTACGGCGAGCTGGTATCGACGGCGTTCCTGCGACCGTGGGACATGCTGCGCGTGGCACCGAAACTGCTCGCACTCCGCGCCGACCGCCCGGTCTACCGCAGCGTCTGCCGCTTCGTGCACGACGATCGGCTGCGGCAGGCGCTGTCGTTCCACACCCTGCTGATCGGAGGCAGCCCGCTCGAGACCAGCTCGATCTACACGCTGATCCACTACCTCGAGCGACAGGGCGGCGTGCACTACCCGCGGGGCGGCGTCGGCACGCTCGTGCGGGCCCTGGCCGGCCTGTTCGAAGCGCAGGGCGGTGAACTGCGGCTCGGCACGCCGGTACGCAGCGTGTCGCCCGCCGCGGGCGGCAGCGACCGACGGCTCGCCGTCGAAGCGGACGGTTGGAGCGGACCGCCGTTCGACGTGGTGGTGTCGAACGCGGACCTCCACCACACCTATGCCGGGCTCCTGGCCCGCGACGAGCGCGCGGCGCCGATGCGACGGCGGCTGGAACGGATGCGCTGGTCGATGTCGCTGTTCCTGATCTACTTCGGCACCGATCGGACCTGGCCGGGCCTGCGCCAGCACACGATCCTCTTCGGGCCGCGCTACGAGGGCCTTTTGCGGGAGATCTTCCACGGAAAGGCGCTGCCCCAGGATTTCAGCCTCTACCTGCACTGCCCAACCGTGACCGACCCGTCGCTCGCGCCGGACGGCTGCGCGTCGTTCTACGCGCTGAGCCCCGTGCCGCACCTGGGCCACGCGCCGATCGACTGGGCAGCGACGGCGCCGAGGTATGCCGAGCGGATCCTGGAGGTGCTGGAACGTCTGTTGCCCGGCCTGCGGCGCAGCATCGTGGTCCGTTCGGTCTTCACACCCGAGGACTTCCGCGAACAGCTCGGCGCGTTCCATGGCAACGCCTTCTCGGTGGCGCCACTGCTGCGGCAGAGCGCTTGGTTCCGCCCGCACAACCGCGATCCGCGCATCCCGGGCCTCTACATCGTCGGGGCAGGGACCCATCCGGGCGCCGGAGTGCCGGGCGTCATCAACTCCGCCAAGGCGACCGTGCGGGTCATCCTGTCCGATCTCGGGCGTCCGCCCCTGGAACTGCCGCCGGGTCCACCCGGTCGCGCGCGCTGAGCGGAAACGCCAACGTGGTCCCCGGCCCAACGTGGTCCCCGGCCCAGCGACGATCACGATCGGGGACGCATCCCGCACCGGCCCGATCGTGGTCGAGATCGGCGCCGCCGGCGCGCTCGCCCTCGAGCCTGCCGCCGGCTCCGCCCTGCCGAACCGGTTGTCGTCGCACCGATCGGCGACCGACGGCGCGGAAACCGCGACGGCGAGCCCCTCGACGCCCTTGACTCTCGCGCGCCGAACGCGGAGTCTACGCGCCGTGCGTGCGATCCGGACCGGATTGATCGGATGCGGGCGATGGGGCGAACGGCTGGCGCGCAACCTGGCCGCCCTCCGCTCCTTCCGCCTCGCGGCCGTCTGCGGCCTCGACCCGGCCCGCGCCTGGGCCGTCTCCGTCGGGTACGACGTGGAATGGTCGACGGTCGATGCCGCGTCGCTGTGGCGCGAGGGCGGCCTGGAGGCGGTGGTGCTGGCGACGCCCGCGGCGACGCACGCGGAACTGGCCGCGGCGGCGCTCGAGGCGGGACTGCACGTGCTGTGCGAGAAGCCGCTGGCGCTGTCGGCGTCGGCGGGCGCCGACCTGCACGAGCGGGCGCGGCGCGCCGGCCGCGTGCTGCTCACCGACCACACCGAGCTGCACTCGGGGACGTTCCGGGCGCTGGCCGACCGCATCGCCGCCGGGCAACTCGGCGACGTCCGATCGGTGCGCCTCGTCCACGAGAACCCGGGCGCGGGCCCCGGGGACCTCGACGTGCTGTGGGACCTGGCGCCCCACGACTTCGCGATCCTGGAAGCGCTGGGCGCCGGCGCGATGGCGGCGGTGGAACTGCGGGACGGGAACGGGGGCTCCCCCGACGGACCGCTGGCGCTCGACCTGCGCACCGCGGCCGGCTGGGAGGTCGAACTGCGGCTGCGCCGAGGCGCACCCGCGCGCCGGCGGGAACTGGAAGTCCGCGGCACCCGCGGGGAGCTGCGGGCCGAGGGGTTCGGGCCGGCCGATCCGGTGCTGGCGCGGGACGGCGGCAACGGCGCGGGCTGGACGCCGGTCGCCGGACCGGATACGACCGAGCCGCTGCGGCGGCTGTGCGAGACCTTCGCGGCGCGCATTCGAGCGTCCGAGACGGAATCGCCCGGCGACGGCGCCGGCGATGTCCGCATCCTCGCCGCGATCGAGGCGGCGGCGCGGGCCTGGCGCCGCGCCTAGGGCGAGATCGTCACCTCGAGCTCGTAGCTGCCGGAGTTCGACGACGAGAAGCCGTCGGCGAAGACGTAGTACGTCCCTGGGGCGAGGGACAGCGACAGGTACGAACGGCGGGTGCTGCCGGAGTCGTCGTTGCAGCCGACCTCGGTCCCGCCGGGACAGGCGTCGCGCTTGACGTGCAGGGCGTTGTCGAAGGAGGTGGTGCGCATGTCGAAGGTCACGGAGCGGGCGGTGTCGAGCACCAGGCGATAGACGGCGTCCGGGGAGTTCGCGCTGCCGGCGCAGCTGGCGCTGGCGTCGTTGGCCATGCCGGAGGTGGAGCCGATGTACATCGTGGTCGAACCGGCCGCGTTCACCATCTCGTGGGCCTGGACGCAGGTGTCGTTGCCCGTCACGTACTCCACGACCGCCGGCGCGAACAGCTCGACGGTCAGCGAGAAATTGCCGAAGGAAGCGGTCTTGACGATCACGTACCAGGTGCCGGCGGCCAGGCCGCGGGCGCGGACCTGGCCCGCCGCGCAGACCAGGTCGGCCGTCCCGGGACACGCGTCGCGCACCGCGATGTAGGTCTCGGAATCGCCGAACGCCGACAGCAGCACGTCGTGCGGCTCCGTCAGGCGCAGCTCGAAGATCGCGTCGGCGCCGCTCCCGCACGAGGTGACGACCTCGGCGCCGAATCCGCGGGTCGAGCCGAGGTACGTGCCGGGGTGGTCGATCACGACGGGCGCGTCGCAGCGGTCGTTGGTGCCGAAGCACAGGGGGTCGTGGACGTCGAGCTGGCGATCGCAGTTGTTGTCGATCCCGTCGTCGCAGATCTCGTCCCGGCCCGGATGGACCTCGGGGTCGGCGTCGTTGCAGTCGTCGCCCTGGATGCGGGTGCCGCCGGCGTCGAGGAGGAAGCAGCGGCGGTCGCCGTGCGTGTCGCCGTCGCCGTCGTGCAGCCGGACGTGGCAGGCGCCGTCGGCCGAGTCGCAGTAGTCGTCGGTGCAGTCCTGGCCGTCGTCGCAGATCAGCGCGCGCCCGGCGACGCAGCCGCCGGACTCCCGCGCCGTCGACACGCAACGCTCGACGCCCGTGCAGGGATCCCCGTCGTCGCACCGCGCGTCGTCCGGCGTGAAGACGCAGGTCTTGAGGTCCTCGTTGCACTCGTCCCACGTGCAGTCCAGCCCGTCGTCGCACGCCACCGCCTCGGGCGGGACGCACCAGCCGCGGACGCACTGCTCCACGCCGTTGCAGTACACGCCGTCCGAACAGTCGTACGCCGTCTCGCACTCGTGCCCGACCGTCTCGTCGACGTCGGCCTCCGTCCCGCCGCCGTCCTCGCGGACGTCGCGCGCGTCCGGCGCGTCCGCCTCGTCGCCCGCGGGGTCGTTGCAGCCGCCGGCCGCAAGGGCCAGGGCGGCGAACAGGATCAGCGATGCGCGCATGGTGCCCTCCCCTAGCCGATGACGATGCTGCGGTCGCCGGGGACGATGATCAGGACGTCCCTCTCGTCGAGCCGCGCGACGCCGTTGCCGCGGACCACGATCTTCGCCCGGAACGCCTGCGGCCGCTCGCCCTCGGGCACGAAGTCGTTGAGGAACGTCACCTCGAAGGTCAACAACGTCCCCGGCAACACCCCGTAGAACGTCGTCTCGTCCTGCCCCTCCACGCCGCCGCCCGCCCAGGACACGGGCACCACCGAGCGGATGAACGCCGTCGCGTCGATCCCGTCGCCGATCACCGGGCGCTCCTCGCGGAAGGTGTCGACGTCCATCAGCACCTGGTGGGCGAGATCCACGACCGCGTCGACGATGCTGCTGTCGATCCCCGTGCCGCTCGACGGAATCTCGAACAGCAGCGGGGTGCCGTCCGCGCGGACCGTGCCGGTGTCGATCGAGATCGCGCGGAAATCGGTGTGCGCGTCGCCGGAATCGACGCCGATGAACCGGGCGCCGTTGTCGAGCAACACGTCGATGACCTGCCGGTAGGTGTGGATCCGCGCGCCCGGGAAGGTCTCCGTCCAGGTGATGCCGGCGGGCCCGCCGCGCGCCTCGGCGTCGGAGAAGCCCATGACGATCGGCAGGGCGCCGTAGCGGAAGCAGGGGTAGCCGTAGTAGCCGAAGTCCGCGCAACCCATGTGGGGCGGCAGCTCCGCCCCGAACCCCTCGCCCGTGAACAGCTGGTACATCCCCTCCAGGATCGTCGTGTAGCCGCAGCCGCCGCCGTCGGTGAACGCCCGCAACGCGGTCTGCACGCGCCCCACGTCCGGCGTCATCTCCTGCCGCACCCGCATCGGCACGTACCCGTCGTCGCACTCGTCGCGGAACTCCGTGACGCCCAGCCACACGTCCGGGATCTCCGCGGCGATGCCCGGCGCGATCGTGTCCGCCAGCCGCGCCGTGATGGTGTCGATCTCCTCGCTCATCGACCCGGTCGAGTCGATCATGAACATCACGTCGGCCATCTGGATCGCGCTGCCGAACTCCAGCTCCCGCAGTTCCGGCCCGCAGCTCGTCCCGTCCACCACCCGCACGCCGTCCACGCAGTGCGGCAGGATCACGTAGAACCCGGTGAACACGCTGGTGCCGTCCGTGGGGTCCGTTCCGACCAGGTCCTCGCCCAGGTCGGTGAACCCGTCGCCGTCGGTGTCCTGCAGCCGCGGGTCCGACCCGATCGAACGCTCGTAGCCGTCCTCCAACCCGTCGTCGTCCGCATCCGTATCGTACGGGTCGGCGGCGCCGTCCCCGTCGGTGTCCGGCGGCCGCGTCGCCACGTCACCGTCCCCCTCCTCCTCGATGTCCGGAATCCCGTCGTTGTCGCTGTCCGGGTCGCGGAAGCTCGGGATGCCGTCCCGGTCGTAGTCCGTCGTCCCCTCGTGGCCGTCGGCGATGTTGTCGCCGTCCGAATCGAACTCGTGGCAGTCGGGAACCCCGTCGCCGTCCGTGTCGATCGGCGCCGCGGGGTCGGGGCCGATCTCGTCGAGGTCGCGCAGGCCATCCCCGTCGTCGTCCATGTCCAGCCCGTCCGGCGCCGTGTCGCCGTCGAAGTCCATCTCCCCGCCCTCCACCCGGTCGGGGATGCCGTTGCCGTCGGCGTCGGTGTCGAGGTAGTTGGGCACGCCGTCGCCGTCGAGGTCCTGCGGGCTCATCCGGCAATCCGGCTGCTGCGACTCCACGGCGTCGGGGATGCCGTCGCCGTCCGAGTCCGGGTCCTCGCGGTTGGGCAGGCCGTCGCCGTCCGGGTCGCCGTCCCCCTCGGTCTCGTCGGAAATCCCGTCCCGATCCGCGTCCGGCAGCCTCGCCTCCGCGCAGGTCGTCACCACGACGACGTCGCCGTCGGACCCGTCGCCGTCCCGCGCATCGCCCGCGTCCGTCGTGTCGTCCTCCGCGGGATTCGTGCAGCCGGCGCCCAGCACCGCCCACACCGCCACCCACGCGATCGTCTTCCAAGCTCCTCCGCTCATCGGACACTCCTTCCGCGCCCGGCTCCCCGCGGGCGCGCCCGCCCGGAACCGACAGAGCCTAGCACGCCCGGCCGGAGGCTCAAGCGCGCCGCGACGCGCGGCGACCCCCGCTCCCGGCGGCCCGCCGGGACCGCGACCCCGGCCGGTCGGGCAGCAGCTTGCCGGGGTTGAGCAGCCCCCGCGGGTCGAACGCCTCCTTCAGCCGCCGCTGCAGTTCGAGCAGCCCGGCCGACTGCTCCCACGCCAGGTAGTCCCGCTTCGCCAGCCCGATCCCGTGCTCGCCGGAAATCGTGCCGCGGTGCTCCAGCACCACGCGCAACATCGCCTCGAGCGTCCCGCGGGCGGCGGCGTCGAGCGCCGGGTCGTCCCAGAGCACGTTGGCGTGGAGGTTGCCGTCGCCGGCGTGACCGTAGCACGACACCGTGACGCCGCGCTCCCGCCCCAACGCCTCGAACCGCCGCAGCACCTCCGGGATCGCGCCGCACGGCACCGCGACGTCGTCGGCCAGCTTCCCGGCGTGCGCCTTCGCCAGCAGCGTGGACAGCTCGCGACGCGCGGCCCACAGCGCCCGGCGATGGCCCGCGTCCGAGGCGACCAGCACCCGCGCCGCCCGCCGCTCGAGCACCTCCCCCGCCTCCAGCGCGTCCGCCTCGACCCGTCCCGCGTCCCGGCCGTCCAGCTCGACCAGCAGCGCGGCCCCGGGGTCGCCGGGAATCGGGTTGTGCCCGGCGGCCCGCATCACCTCGACGCAGTGGCGGTCGAGGATCTCGATGACGCACGGGACGAGGCCGCTCCCGAGCAGGTCGCGGACCGCCTCGCCCGCCGCGAACGGATCCTCGAACGTGGCCAGCAGCGTCTGCGTCGCCGCCGGACGCGCCTGGAGCCGCACCGTGACCTCGGTGAACACGGCGAGCGTCCCCTCGGAGCCGACGAGCGCCGCGGTCACGTCGTAGCCGGCGACCCCCTTGCGCGTCCGCCGGCCGGTCCGCAGCCGCGTCCCGCCCATCAACACCGCCTCCAGCCCCAGCACCCACTCGCGCGTCACCCCGTACTTGAAGGCGCGCGGCCCGCCGGCGTTCTCGGCGACGTTCCCCCCGAGGGCGCAGCTGTCGAGGCTCGCGGGGTCCGGACCGTAGAACAACCCCTCGGCCTCCACCGCCTCCTGCAGGCGCTGGAGCACGATCCCGGGACGCGCCACCGCCAGCCGCTCCGCCCGGTCCAGCTCGACCAGCCCGTCCAGCCGCTCGGTGAGCAGCACGATGCCGCCGCGGATCGGGATCGCCCCGCCGCTCTTGCCGGTGCCGCGGCCGCGCGGCGTCACCGGAACCCCCCGCGCCTCGGCGACCGCCAGCGCCGCCACCACGTCGTCGGACGACTCGGCCCGCACCGCGACCGGAGGCGGCGCCGCCGGCAGGCCGGACTCGTCGGCGCCGAACGGCGCGAGCAGGTCGGGGTCGTCGATGATCTTGTGCGCCCCGACCCGACGACCGATCGCGGCGGCGGCCCGCAGCGCGCGCTCGTCGGCAGCCGAACGCATCAGACCGCCCGGTCGCGGGGCCGGTAGCGGGCCGGCTCGTCGAACAGGTCCATCACCCGGACCCGCGTGTGGAACACCGCCGAATGCTCCGCCCCCGCCGGGATGAAGTAGCTGTCGCCGCGCCGGTAGCGACGCGTCACGCCGGCGACCGTCAGGCTCATCTCCCCGTCGAGCACCACGCCGAACTGGGCGGCGTGGCGGTGGGGCGGAATCGCGCCGATCGGCTCGATGTCGAAGAACACGACCTGCCGGCCCTCCGCCTGCAAGAGCTTGCCGCGGACGCCGGGCAGCGGGATGTCCGCGTCGGGCAACGCCGCGATCGCCGCCGGGTACTCGAACTCGGATTCCGCCATGCTGCACTCCCCGGTCGCCGCCCCCCACTCGACGGCGCCCGGCTCCGGGGGTAGCCTATCCGCGTACCCGACGCAAGCGCGGCGTCGGGAACGGGGCGGACGAGGAGCAACGACGATGAGAACCCGATCCATCCGGACCCTGTGCGCGGCGGCCGCGACCGCTCTCCTGTGGGCCGGCGCGTGCGCGACCGAAGGCACGCCCACCGACGCCGGCGACGGCGACGACGGCGCGACGGACCGCGAACAGGACGTGGACGGCGCGGACGCCGACGGCGACGCGGACGACGGAACCGAGGCCGACGCGTTGCCCGACGTCGAGCCGGACGAGGCCGACGGGGCACCGGACGGCGCGGACGCCGACGGCGACGATGCCGGCGACGGCGACGGCGCCGACGACGGCGACGGCCCGCCGCCGCGCGAATGCGTCGACGAGCGGTGCGGAGACGGACTGGACAACGACTGCGACGGCGTCGTGGACGAGGAGTGCTTCTGCGCCCCGGGCGAGGTGGGCACCTGCTTCCGCGGCGACCCCCGCCGCCGGGGTCTCGGCATCTGCCGCGACGGCACGATGATCTGCGAGGGAACCGGCGAGTTCGGCCTGTGGGGCCCGTGCGAGGGCGACGGCGTGGGCCTGGACGCCGACCTCTGCGACGCCGCCGCCCTCGACGAGGACTGCGACGGAGCCCCGAACGACGGCTGCGACTGCTCCGCCGGCGACCCCGAACTGGCCTGCGGCACCGACGTCGGCGAGTGCCGGCCCGGCGTCCAGCGCTGCATCGCCGGCCGCTGGTCCGAATGCCTCGGCGCGATCGGACCGCAGCCCGAGGAGTGCAACCTGCTCGACGACGACTGCGACCGCGGCACCGACGAAGGCCTGCTCCGGCTCTGCGGCACGTCGATCGGCACCTGCCGCCAGGGCTACGAACGGTGCGACCGCGGCGCCTGGAGCGACTGCGAAGGCGGCCGCATCCCCGCCACCGAGGTCTGCGACGACCTCGACAACGACTGCGACGGCGAGACCGACGAGGACGTCACGCGGTCGTGCGGAATCACCCGCGGCCGCTGCCTGGCCGGCGTCGAGACCTGCACGGCCGGCGCGTTCGGTCCCTGCGAGGGCGCGATCGATCCGATCGCCGAATCGTGCAACGGGGTCGACGACGACTGCGACGGCGAAACCGACGAAGACCTGACGCGGTCGTGCGGCACCGACGAGGGCGCCTGCGTCGCCGGACACCAGGACTGCCTCGGCGCGACCGGCTGGTCCGCCTGCCTCGGCTCCGTCGGCCCCACCACCGAGACCTGCGACGGACGGCTCGACGAGGACTGCGACGGGACCACCGACGAGGGGTGCGCCTGCGCCTCCGGCGCCGTCCGCTCGTGCGGCACCGACGAGGGCGCCTGTGTCGCCGGAACCCAGGTCTGCAGCACGTCGGGCGACTGGGGTCCGTGCACCGGCGCCGTGGGCCCGACCCTCGAGGAATGCAACCTCGCCGACGACGACTGCGACGGGACCACCGACGAGGGATGCGACTGCGTCACCGGCGCCACCCGCCCCTGCGGCACCGACACCGGCGAATGCGTCGCGGGACTGGAGACCTGCGACGGCACCGGCCACTGGGGCCCCTGCCTCGGCGCCACCGCCCCCGTCCCCGAAGTCTGCGACGGACGCGACAACGACTGCGACGGCTCCACCGACGAGGACGACGTCTGCCCGCGCTACCCGCCGGTCGTCGAGTGTCCGGCGGGCCGGAGCGTCGTCGCCGGCACCCCGACGACCCTCGCCGGGACCGGCTCGGACCCCGATGGCGGCCCCGTGACCTTCGCCTGGACCGTCGTGACCCGCCCGACCGGATCGACGGCCAACCCGGCGCCCCCCGACGCGGCGACGACGGTCTTCACGCCGGACGCCCCCGGCACCTTCACCCTGCGGCTGTGCGTCACCGACGACGAGTCGGTTTCGACCTGCTGCACCGTCGCCGTCAGCGCGACGCCGGCGTGCACGGTCCCGGCGACGCCGGCCATCTCCACCTGCCCCGTGAGCTGGGACCGGCGGCCGATCGTCGAGTTCGACCCCGTCCCCGCCGGCATCACCTACCAGCTCTTCCAGGACGCGGACGCGACGCCCTACGCGACGATCGCCACGACCGGCTACAACTACCACCGCCCCGCCGCGCCGCTCGGACCCGGCGGACCGCCGCCCGGCGGCACGACGACCACGATCTATCTCAAGGCTTGCCGGACCACCGACCCGACCTGCTGCGCCACCACCTCGCCGATCACCGTCGGCCTGATCGAGTCCTGCACGACCCCGATCGCCGCCACCGCCGAGAACATCGTCTTCAGCGAGTACCTGATCGACGGCAACGGCAACCCGGGCACCTGCCCCGGCGACACCTGCGAGGCCGGCGAGGCGATCGAGATCACCAACCTCTCGAACTGCCCCGTGACGCTGAGCGGCGACCACTTCGGCTACCAGAACTACTCGGGCGCCGGCTTCCGCTGGATGAACTTTACCGACGCGGACGTGATCCCGCCCCGCGGCGTCTACGTCGCCATCCGCAACTACTCCGCCTCGACCTGCTCCTTCCCGTTCTACGGGCCCGACGACCCCGGGCTGTTCGGCCTGAAGATTTCCGGGCTCTCCATGCAAGGGTCGAGCCTCTCCAGCGGCTGGTTCAACAAC
>JAAZOP010000187.1 GCA_012797735.1 Myxococcales bacterium | reverse complement strand
GCCTCCGCTCCGCCCGCGAAACCCGCGAGCGCGGTCCCCGCGGCGACGATCGCCTACGACGACTTCGCCAAGCTGGAACTGCGGATTGCCCGCGTCCTGGCCGCGGAGAAGGTCCCCAAGGCGGACAAGCTCATCCGCCTGTCCGTCGATGCCGGGGACCCCGAGCCGCGTACGATCGTGGCCGGGATCGCCCTGCGCTACCGGCCGGAGGAACTGGTCGGCAAGCGGATCGTGCTCTTGGCCAACCTCGAGCCGCGCACGCTGCGCGGCATCGAGTCGCGCGGCATGCTGCTCGCCGCGACGCACGATGGCCGGCCCTGCGTGCTGACCGTGGAGGACGAGATCCCGCCGGGCACGCGGGTCTCGTGACGGTCCGGGAAGGGAGCGATCGATGACACGGTCCCGTACGATGCCGAATCCCCCGGGACACGCCGGCAGCGTGGCGTTCCCCTGGCTGCCCGCGATGCAGGCGCCGACGATCGAAGCGGCGCTGCGGGACGTCGACAGCCCGAAGGTGCGATTCCGCCGCGATGCGGCCTTCGCCCTGCGCGATGCCGCCGGCGAGCAGTCGGGAGCGGCCGTCGCCGCCCTGCGCAAGCTGCTCGACGACGCCGACGCGGTCGTCCGCGCCCTGGCGCTCGAATCGCTCGGCGTTCGCCGCGAGACCGATGCGCTCGAGGCCGTGTTGCGGAAGGTCGATGACCCGGACGAGGCAGTCCGGGCGGCGGCGGTCGAGGCGGCGGCGGCGCTGGTCGAGGAGCCGGGACGCCTGCTGCCGCTGGTCCGGCACGAGAAGCCGGACGTCCGCGCCGCCGCGTGCGAGGTGCTGGCCGAACGCGGCGGGTCGGACGTCGAACAGGCCCTCGCCGCGGCGCTGGAAGACGAGGTGGCCGAGGTGCGCGCCACCGCCGCCGCGATGCTCGGCTGGTGGTATCCCGGCCGGCGCCCGGCCGAGCTGCGGCGGGCGCTGGAAGACCCGGACGCCGTCGTCCGCCTCGCCGCCGCCGACGGTCTCGCCTGGGCGGGCGACGACTCCGGCCGGGAAGTGCTGCTGCGGATCGTCCGGGGCGGTGTGCGCGACGAGGTGTGGGAACGGGCGTTCGCCCGGCTGGCGCGCGTCGCCCGCTCCGAGGACGCTCCGCTGCTCGCCGCGAACGGCCGGTGGCCGACCGGCCGGCGCCGCCGGTTGCTGGCCCTGGCCGGCCTGGCCCGGTTGGGCGACGAGTCGGCAAGGTTCCATCTCCGCAAGTGGCTCTCCCACCGCGACCCGCAACGGCGCGGCGAGGCGCTGCTCGCGGTGGGCCTCGCCGGCGCGGCCGAGTTCCAGCCCGAGATCGAGCAGGAACTCGGCCGCCCGGAGTCGCCCCTCTTCCCGGCCGCGGTGTACGCCGCGATTCAGCTCGCGGAACCGTCGCTGGCCCCCGTCCTGGTGCGGACGGCCCGCGCCGCGGCCGACCGGGCGGTATTCGAGGAGCTGGCGGCGGCCGCCGCGGACCTGGTGCGGGTACTGGGCGACCGGGCGCCGGCCGACCTGGCGGCCCTCGCCGAGGCGGAGTTCGAGGCGCGGGGCGCGGACGGCGAAGACGGGGCCGAGCCGGAGCCGGCGGATGGATGAACCCTCGGTCGAACTGTTCGACTCCCACGCGCACCTCGACTTCGCGGACTTCGCCGACGACGTGGATGGCGTCCTGACGCGCGCCCGCGCCGCCGGGGTCGCCGGGGTGATCGCCGTGGGTTCCGGCCGTGGCCTGGAGAGCCGCGCCGCCGCCGCGGCGTTGGCGCAACGGCACGCCGATGTCTGGGCCACCGCCGGCATCCATCCGCACGATGCCGATCTGGCCGACGACTCGGCGCTCGACGCCCTCCGCAAGCTGGCCGTTCAGCCCCGCGTCGTCGCGATCGGCGAGATCGGGCTCGACTACCACTACGACCACGCGCCGCGGCCCCGGCAGCGCGAGGCCTTCGTCGCCCAGCTGCGGCTGGCGCACGAACTCGGGTTGCCGGTGGTGATCCACACGCGCGAGGCCGACGAGGACACGCTGGTGATCCTCCGGGCCGAGGGGGTTCCCCGGGGAGGTGTGCTGCACTGTTTCTCGGGCGACGAGCGCCTCGCCGGCGCGGCGCTCGCGCTGGGCCTCCACATCTCGTTCTCGGGGATCCTGACCTTCCCCAAGGCCGACCGGCTGCGCGCCGTGGCGCGCGACGTCGTCCCGCTCGACCGCACCCTTCTCGAAACCGACAGCCCGTACCTCGCTCCGGTCCCCCTGCGGGGCCGCCGGTGCGAACCGGCCTATGTCGTGCACACGGCGCGGAAACTGGCCGAACTCCACGGCACGACGCTGGAGGCGACGGCGCGCATCACCACGGCCAACGTGCGGCGGTTGTTCCGGCTGTAGGCCGCCGCCGCGAGCGGCGTGCGCTCGGGCATGCGC
This sequence comes from Myxococcales bacterium, assembly GCA_012797735.1. Classification (GTDB taxonomy): domain Bacteria; phylum Myxococcota_A; class Polyangia; order DRWM01; family JAAZOP01; genus JAAZOP01. The sequence goes on along the minus strand of JAAZOP010000187.1, from coordinate 895 downwards.
CCCCGGCAGGTCGGACGCCGGGCCGCCCCGTGGCCTCCGCGGCGGGCGCCGTCAGGAGCGCGGCGACCTGCGCAGCGCGTCGATGCGTCTCTGGTACTCTTCCGGCGTCAACTCGCCGCGCGCGAGCTGGCGTTGCAGGAGCGAGACGCGGAATCGGATCGCCTCGTCGGCGGGGCCCGTCTCCCCGGCCGCGGGGGCCGGGGACGGAGTGGTGCGCAGGGGCGGAATGCCGGGCGTCGCCGGCGTCCGGCGGTCCACGTCGGCTCCTTCCATCGCCACGTCGCGGAGCACCTGCACGCCGAAGGCGGGCGTCGCGGCGTCGTGGCGGACCGGCTGGTCCTCGGTCCGCGGCGGCCAGAAGCGCAGTCCCGAGTCCTCCGGCGGCCGAACGCTCGTCGAGGGCGGACGCGGCTTGGCGACCGGCAGGCCGAGCGATGTGTCGCCGGTCCGGCCCGACTGGTCCGGGCGCGGCACCGGCGTCGTCGCCGCCGCGGCGGAACGGAGGCCCGGAACGGCACCCGGCATGCCGAGAACCGTGCGAACGCCGCCGCGCAGCGCCGGCCGAACCGGTTCCGGCGTCGCCGCCGGCGGCGGCTGCGGCACCGGGGTCGGAACCCTCGGCGACACCGGGGCCGGGACGATCGGCGATGCCGGGGTCGGGGCCCCCGGCGCGGTGAAGGACGGGGCCGTGTCGAGGATCGGCAAGGCGTGCTGCGCCGCGATCTCGACAACCTCGCTGGGACCCTTCGCGTGCAGGTCGGCCGGCACGGCATCCGGGAGGCCGAGATCGGGCGGCGGCGGCAGCGGAGACACGTCCAGCGGTTGCGCCCCGGCCGCCGCGTGCGACGCGGCCGGGGGCACGAAGACCGGCTCGCCCCGCACGATCGGCCGCGCG